>DASWTR010000231.1:0-12651 GCA_036402035.1 Sphingomicrobium sp. | reverse complement strand
TCCGAGACCTGGATCAGCCGGCCGAGCGGATCATAGCCGAGCGTCACATTGCCCGACCGCACCAGCCGGTTTTCCGCATCATAGACGAACGTCCGGGTGCCGTCAGAGATGAGGTTGCCGCGGGCGTCGTAGGTGAGGCTGGCCCCACCGGCGGACGTGACCTGGTTGAGGCCGTTGGCCGTGCTCGCCGTGCTGCCTGACCCATGGCCGGTCCAGGCATAGCCGTCATTGTCGCGCGTGGTCCCATTGATCTGGCTGGCCGGATTGTGGGTGAAGGTCGAGGTGACGTCGCCGGCGGTGCCGGCGAAGTCGTGCGCGATCGACGACAGGCGCGAGACGGCATCATAGCCGAAGCTGCTCGACCCGCTCGCCTTGTGGTTCACCACCCGGCGGCCGAGGTCGTCATAGCTGTCGGTCACGAACAGGACCGGTCCGATGGACCCCTTGGTCCACCAGACGTTGACGATCCGGCCGAGCACGTCGCGATCGTAAGTAATGTAGGCACCGTCGCGATAGGTCATGCGCGTGATATTGCCGGCCAGGTCATATTGGCGGGTGATCGCACCCCAGGCCTGCCCATCCACCGTCTGCCGGCCGAGCGCATCATAGCCGAAGGTGAGCGCGTAGCCCGGCTGGCTGGCGGTGAGCAGGCGGCCGAGATT
Source organism: Sphingomicrobium sp. (assembly GCA_036402035.1). Lineage (GTDB taxonomy): Bacteria > Pseudomonadota > Alphaproteobacteria > Sphingomonadales > Sphingomonadaceae > Sphingomicrobium. The sequence goes on along the minus strand of DASWTR010000231.1, from coordinate 11,989 downwards.
GTCGTAGCCGTAGGTCACGTCCGGCTGGGTTCCGGGCATGTCCTTGAACGTCCGGCGGTTGAGCGCGTCATAGGCAAAGCCAATGGTCTGCGCATCGCGCAGGCGGCGCAGGGTGACGTTGGAGCTGGCGTCGTAGGTCAGCTGCTCATAGTCGTTCGCATTGCTGGCCCCGGCGCCCTTGGCTGGCATGGGAAACAGCGTCTGCGACAGCCGGTCGTGGCCGTCATAGACATAGGTGGTGAGGTTGTTCTCGCCGTCCTTCAGCGTCTGCAGCTTGCCATTGTCCGTGTAGGTGAAGGTCGCCTCCGCCGCCGCGTCGGCGGTGCCGACCGCGACTTGTTGCTCCGTTACCTGGCCGGCGGCGTCGTAGACGGTCCGGGTCACCCGGTCGGGCCCGTTGGGGCCGTTGGTCTGGAGCGGCTGGCAACTGGTAGCCTGCGGGCCCCAGTTGGCGGGGTTCATATAGGTGATGCTGCAGGTGCGCCGGCCCGCCGCGTCATAAAGATGGTCAACCACCGCATAATCGACCCCGGCCGACCATAAGGTCTCGCGGTCGACCCGGTTATTGGCGTCGACATGCTGATAGCGGTGATAGCTTTCGGCGAAGGCGGCCCAGTCGGCATCGCTGGTGCCGTTGACCGTGCCGACCCCCTCCGTCTCGACCTGACCGCCCGGATAATAGGTGGTCCGCGCCGCGCTCCGCTTGAGCGGTCCGGCGCCGTCGGGATCCGGGCTGATCGTGCCGATCCGCCGGCGGAGAGCGTCGTAGCGGAACGTCGTCGTATCGGCGCTGCCGGCGAGCGGGCCATCGACGGTCAGCATATTGCCCATCGCGTCATAGGTCATGCCGGTCGTGGCGGTCAGCGTGCCGGTACCATTGCCACTGGAACTGGTCAGGACATTGCCGTTGGCGTCGTAGCCGACCGACGATTTGACCTCGTCGGCGGTGCCGACACAGGATGGGGCGGTGCCGGTTGCGCAGGATGAAATGCCGGTCGGCAGATATTCGCCATTGACCAGTGTGTAGCTGTATCGAGTCTGCGGCCGAACGGCACCCACGGCGGGAGCAGGCTCTGTAACGGTCAAAATGCCGCCATGGGTGCTGTCGTAGGTATAGTCAGTGACATTGCCTCGCGCGTCGGTAGTGCTGTTGGGTTGATTGCACTTAACGGGGTTCGTGCAGGTCATATCGAAACTTGCCGTTGCGACGATGTCAGCCAGGCTGGAACCGGCTTTCGCGACCTCTCGTACTTCAACGATGTTGCCGCGCGCGTCGTAAGCGAGGTGGGTGTAATCGCCCTCAGGTCGTGTAACGCGGGTCAACCGCCCATCATTATCATATTGGTAGCTGGTGGTGCGGTTCAGCGGGTCACGTATCGATGTGGGCCGACCTTTTACCAGATCCGAAATCACCACTGACTGCGGGTCCGCAGTGGCTGGGTTACCATCGACCTGAATGATCGTCATCGTCGCGGACGAGCCGCTGACCGTTCGGCCATAGGTAGTGGTTACACCCTCCCGTATCACTGACGAAACTGTGCTCGTCGACGGGTTATAGCTGATGGTGGTCGTATCCGATTGCGCGCCGGGCCTGCGAATGGCGGTGAGCTGGCCGTTCCAATTGCCAGTAAAGCGCCAAGTCCGGCCGCCAATATCGGTGACATCCGTAACGGTGGCCGATGGATAGGAATAGGTGACAGTCGCCTGCGGCGTCAGGCCGGCGACCGTATTGTAAAAATCGGCCCTGGTGCGCTGGAACCAATTGCTAGCCGAGTAGGTGAAGTCAATCTCATAGCCGGCACCATTCCGGACTGCGAGGAGACGCGTCCCATCTACGGTGCAATCGAGAGGGTCTTCCGGGTTGCTGCAATTATACAAATAGTCCCACGTTAACGTCGTCGATCGCTGCTCCGGCGTCTTGATGCTGCTCGGCAACCAGCGGCATGTGGTGCCCGCTGGAACGCAGTCATAGTCGGTGGGGCTGAAACTGATGGTGGTGCCATCTGCGGCGGTGTGGATATAATTCCCACCCGACAAGCTGAGGGTCGAGCCGTTGGCCTGCTGGGAGGGACCAGGTCCGCTGAAGGTTTCCCGCCTGAAACCAAAACTCACAAAAATGCCGCTAGAGGACTGGTTGAGCTCTATCCCATCCCAGCTGTGCTGATTGTTGTTCCACGGTGCGCCCCACCAGCTACCGGTACGCACGAGCTTTAGCTCGTCCTCACCGGAGCCGATAGAACCCTCCACGAATGCCATGACGAAGTCACCTTGAGTGACATCGACGCCGTTGGCATCAAGGTGGCGATGTAAGGGCGGTACAACTTGAGCCACTGCCGGCGTGGCAAGTGCGGTGGAAGCGAGCAGGGCGCAGGCGAGCGCGCCCGCACGGAAGTGCGTGCTGGTCATGTCAGTCTCCAGTGAATTCAGATGAGGGGATTCGGCGGCCTGTTCGGCTCCGCCTTACGGGGGCGGCGGGTTCGGCGAGCCGGAGGTCGCCTTGTTCGTCCGGTTGTCGGCCTTGTCGATCGCGTAGCTGGTGGTCACGCCATTGTTGACGGTACCGCTGCGCTGCACCTGGATCAGCCGGCCGCGGGCATCGTAGGTGTAAGCGATGGTTTCGCTGGCCCCGGCCGTCGAAGCCGCGAGCGCGGCGTTGATGCCGAGTCCGATCGCCGCAAGTCGTTTGAGCATGTTGGTTCTCCATGTTTCCGGCCCCGAGCGACTCGGGAACCAGCGAGAACATTTAGAGAACAAACGAAATCCTACATTGCAACAAGCTTCGCCTGTCATCGGCCCGCAACCGAGGGCGGTTAATTCCGCGGTAACCGCCGACTGGCGGTTGCAGTTTAACTCTGTTAAGCAACAGGGGTTCGTTTAACGAGAACGGGGGAATCCATGTTACGTGCAAGTTGCGCGGCCTTGCTGGCCACGACCCTGATCGCCACCCCGGCGATCGCCCGGGACAAGACGCTGTATATCGGCGTCGAAGCCGGCCCCTCCTGGGCCAGCGACCTCGACGTCGACACCGACATCCAGGACACCGAGATCGACTTCCTCAATGTCGATCACAACATCGGCTACGACGCCGGCGTGATCTTCGGCTATGACGCCGGGATCGTCCGGGCCGAGCTGGACCTGTCCTACAAGCGCTGGTCGCACGATGAATATGAGCTGTTCGACGGCGAAGGCACGGACGTGTTCGAAGGCGACGGGAACACCCGCTACGTCGCGATCATGACCAATCTGCTGCTCGACGTCGGCAATGAGGACGGCCTTAGCTTCTACGCCGGGCCGGGCGTCGGCTTCGCCTGGGGCAAGTTCGACATCGACGACGGCACCGGCGGAGACGAGGACATCAAGGACGGCGGCGTTGCGTGGCAGCTGATCGCCGGTCTGCGCTATGCGCTGAACCCGAACGTCGACCTGGGCGTCAAGTATCGCTACTTCCGGCCCAGCCGGATCACTGAGGGCTTCGATTTCGACGGCGATGGCGATGACGATCTCGACCTCGATGGCCGGATGCATTCGCACTCGCTGCTGGCGACGCTGACCTATAACTTCTACACGCCGCCGCCACCGCCTCCTCCGCCACCGCCGGCCCTGCCGCCTGCGCCGCCGCCGGAGACGCAGACCTGCCCGGACGGCTCGGTGATCCTGGCGACGGAAGCCTGCCCGCCGCCGCCACCACCACCGCCTCCGCCACCGCCGCCGCCGGAGCCCGAGCGCGGCTAAGCCAAGGCATCCAACGGGACGGCTGCGGCAGCTTGCCGTCCCCAAAGGGGGCAGGAACGGTCCGGGGAGCGATCTCCGGGCCGTTTCTTATGGGGAGATGGGACGGGGTAGCGGCGCGGAGTAAATCCGCGCCGTCGATCGACACGCCTAGCGGCGGTCGTCGGCCGCCCTGCAGCATCTCTACGCGCTGCCTCCCGAATGCTTCGCATTCGCTCGACTGCGCTTGGTGCTTTGGGAAATGGCGCGCCCGGAACGATTCGAACGTCCGACCCTCAGATTCGTAGTCTGATGCTCTATCCAGCTGAGCTACGGGCGCGTGCCGGGGCGTCCCTTAGGGGGCAGGGCCGCCGCACGCAACCCCTTTCGCCGGCAATTGGGGCGGCATTGCGTCGGCGGCTGGGCAACCTTAGACCGGCCGGCATGTGGCGCCTGATCCCGATCGGACTGATCCTGCTGAGCCCGGCTTGTTCGAGCCGCGGGCCGTCGATCGAACCGAGCCTTGCGCCGAGGGCGGCCGAAGCGATCGACCCGCGGGTGCCGATTCCCGACAACGTCCCTGCCGGCGCGCTGGATGCAGGGCTCGCCGAGCGGCTGGGCGCGCTGGTCGGCACGGTTCGCGGCGGCGTTCCGGCATTCGAGGCCCGCGAGGCCGAAGCCCGACGGCTGGCAAGCGCCGCCGGACCGATGGCCAGCGAAAGCTGGATTGCGGCGCAGCAGGCGCTGTCGCGGCTGGTCGAGCAATATGGAGTCACCACCCAGGCGGCGGCCGACATCGATCTTTTAGCATCAGGCCGTCTCCGGGAGCAGCGCTGGATCGAGCCGGCCGATCGCCTGGCGATCGAGACAGCGGCGGCCGAGGTCGCGGCAATTAGCCAGTCGCAATCCGCGACGATCGGACGGATCACCAACCAGCTGGAACGCTAAGCGAGGGCGGCGGCGCGGGCGGCCGGCCAATCCTCCGCATCGATCCGATAGATGATCGTCGGATTCATCTCCGGTCCGAAGCGTGAATCGTCGAAATCCAGCTCTTCGCGGCGCTTCATCCCCAGCCGCTTCATCAGCCCCTGGCTTTCGGCGTTGGGACCTATGGTCAAGGCCAGGACATGCGGCGCACCGAACTTGCCGAAGGCGAGGTCGAGCGACGCGATCGCGGCTTCCTTGGCATAGCCCTGCCCCCAAGCGCTTTCGCGCAGCCGCCAGCCCACCTCGAACTCGCCGGCCATGTGCTCCCCGCCCGGCGAGTTGACCCGCTTAAGCCCGCAAAAGCCGAGCAGTTCGCGATCGCTCTTCCGCTCGAGCAGCCACAAGGTGTGATCGAAGTCGCGCTGATATCCGTGGATGCGGTCGAGGCCGGCGTTCCAGGTGGCGCGGTCCTGCACTCCGCCCAGATGGCGCATCACTGCGGGCGTGTTCATAACCGCGTAGAAGCGGTCGCCATCGCCCTTCCCCCATTCGCGGAGGATCACTCGCTCAGTCTCCGCCGCGATCCTGGTCATGCGGTCCTTCGGCCAAATCGGGCGATCAGGTAGAGCAAGGCACCAACCGCAAGGAACAGGACAAACGCCCGCCATTCCTCGAACTTGGAATGGGACGCCGCCCAGAGGATCAATGCGCCGGCCAGGATCGGAAGCAGCACGCCGCGGCCCCAACGGACTTTGCCTGCCAGATAATCGAGCCGCGGGATTGCGGCGATGCTCGCGAAATAGGCGAACAGCCGCGCCACGGTGCTGATCACTGCCAGGGTGATGAAGGTCCCGGATAGCGCCAGGGCCAAGCCGATCCCACCCACGGCCAGGATGGAGTTGCTGGGGGTCGCGAAGCGCGGCGAGATTTTCCCGAACCAGCGCGGCAGAAGCCCCTGGTCGGCGAAGCTGGAGGTTATCCGTGAGATAGAGGTGACCGCGCTCAGCTGATTGGCGAGAACCGACACGATCGCGGTGATGCCGAGGATGATGACACCCGTCGGACCGAGCGATTTGGAGGCGAGCTCAGCCAGCGGCGCATCGCTTTCGCCGATGCCCGACGCGGTGTACGCGAGCTGGACCAGCACATACAGCAAGGTGACGCCGGCGACCGTCAGCAGTAGGGCTCGAGGGATGCTGCGCTCCGGATCGCGGGTCTCGCCGGCGGGGATGGTCGCCGCCTCGAAGCCGACAAAGGCGTAGAGCGCCGCGAGAGCGACTCCTTCGACCGCTGAGAATTGAGGCAATGTCGGGGACGGGATCGACGCCAGTAACAGCCCAAGCGCGCCGATCAGGATCAGCGGCATCAGTTTGATCATCGTCATGCCGCCCAGCGTGTCGACGGCGCGGCGGATGCCGATGATGTTGATGGCGGTGATCGCGGTTACCGTGACGACGATGGTCAATGGCCCGTCAAGCGCAGGCCAGAGCGCACCGGCGTAGGCCGACAGCACATGGGCGTTGGCGGCGATCGATGCGGCCCGGGCGGTGTAAAGCATCCAGCCGGCCTCGAAGCCGACGAACTGGCCGAAGGCGGTGCCGGCATAAAGCTGCGGCCCGCCCGAGGATTTGAAGCGGCTGGCAAGGTCGGCGTAACAGAGCACCACCGGCATGATCCCGATCCCAGCCAGGAACAGCAGCCACGGCGCGAAGCTGCCAACCGCGGCGTCGAGTTTTCCGGGCAGGCCGAAGATCGCGGCGCCGATCATGCCGTTGAGGGCAAGCAACGCCGCGCCCCAAATACTGACATCACGGCGCGTGGTCGCCGGCTGTTCCGGCTCGTCAGCCATTGATCAGCTGCGCCGCTAGCGGAGCATGATAGGTCAGGACGCCCGAAGCCCCTGCCCGCTTAAAGGCCAGCAACGTCTCCAGCACCAGCGCTTCGCGCTCGCCAGCGCCAGCCGCGGCGGCTGCCTCGATCATCGCATACTCGCCCGATACCTGGTAGGCGAAGGTCGGAACGCCGAACTCGTCCTTCACCCGCGCCAGCACATCGAGATAGGGCAGGCCTGGCTTCACCATCACCATGTCCGCGCCCTCGGCGAGATCTAGAGCGACCTCGCGCAGCGCCTCTGCGCCATTGGCCGGGTCCATCTGATAGCCACGCTTGTCGCCCTTCAGCAGGCCACGCGAGCCCACCGCATCGCGAAACGGCCCGTAGAAGGCGGAGGCATATTTGGCGGCATAGGCCATGATCGCCGTGTCGTGGCGGCCGGCCTTTTCCAGCCCCTGGCGGATCGCGCCGATGCGTCCGTCCATCATGTCCGACGGGGCGACGATGTCAGCGCCCGCCATCGCTTGGACCAGCGCCTGCTGGACCAGCAATGCGACCGTGTCGTCATTGAGTACGTTGCCCTGATCGTCGGTCAGCCCGTCGTGGCCATTGCCAGTGTAAGGATCGAGCGCGACGTCGGTCAGCACGCCGACGTCAGGCACCGCATCCTTGATCGCCTTGATCGCACGGCAGATCAGATTGTCGGGGTTGAGTGCCTCCCGCGCGTCATTCGTCCGCAGGTTCGCCGGCGTGTTGGGGAACAGCGCTACGCAGGGGATGCCGAGGTCGCGGGCTTCGCGCGCCTTGTCCGCAAGCCGGTCGACCGACCAGCGGCTGACGCCCGGGAGCGTCGAGATCGCCTCCTCCTGCCCCTCCCCTTCGCAGATGAACAGCGGCCAGATGAGGTCGCTCGGATGCAGCCGATGCTCGGCCAGCATCGCCCGAATCCACGGCGCGGAACGGCCGCGACGCATCCGCATCGCGGGAAAGCTGGGTGTTACCATGTCACCCGCTCTAGCGCGGCGCGATTACGCGGCCAATGCCCTGCCTGTCGCCATTGCATGCAAATGGAGTACGTCGTCGAGCAGCGCCGCCGCAGTGACCTCCGCCCCCGCGCCTGGCCCCTGGATAACCAGCGGCTGGTGGCGATAGCGGTCCGACCAGATGGCGACACGGTTGTCGGTCCCGCCGCCGCCGTGAAGCGCGTCGTTCGGGCACAGCTTCTCCAGCCCCACCCGCGCCTTGCCGTCCTCCAGCCGGGCGACGAAGCGCAAGCTGCAGCCTTCAAACTTGGCGAGCTCGAGCAGCGACGCCAGCGACTCATCAAGCAGGTGAAGATTCGCGTCGACCTGATCGGCAGGGAGGCGCGCCAGCTCGGCCGGCACCAGCGATCTCACCTCGACCTGATCGCTCTCGATCGCGAAGCCAGCTGCTCGGGCGAGGATCAATATCTTGCGGCGGACATCCTCACCCGACAGATCCTCGCGCGGGTCGGGCTCGGTGAAACCGGCGTCGCGCGCCTCGCGCACCAGCTCGGAAAAGGGCCGACTGCCGTCGAAATGATGGAACAGCCAGGCGAGCGAGCCCGACATCACTCCGGCGATGGCGTGAATATGATCCCCGCCCGCGCGAAGCTCGCGTATCGAGCGCAGCAGCGGGAGGCCGGCGCCGACGGTAGCCCGATCGCCGAAGCCGGTGCTACTTTGCACGCAGGCCTTGTTGATCGCCCGCCACTGATCGAGCGAGGTGCCGGCAGCCAGCTTGCAGGCGGTGGCGACATGGACGCCGGTCGACAGGCAGGCGGCATGGCGCGCGGCAGTGCCGGCATCGGCGGTGGCGTCGATGAGGATGCGGATGCCGTCATGGCCCAGCGCGGTCAGGGCGTCAGGCGCCGGCGACGCGCCAGTGCGCGGCGCGTCCGGCAACTTGGCTGCGCAACCCAGCGGATCGAGGCCGTCGGGATCGTGCAGCGCGAGCCTGGTATTGGCGGCATAGACCAGCCGAAGCTGCTCGCCTCTTGCCGAGCCTTGCCATTCGGCGAGACGACGAAGGACGGCGAGGCCGACCGTGCCGCTGCCGAGCAGCGCAATTTTTGCGATCGGGGCGCTCATCAACAGGCCTCCTTGTACGCGGCTACATCGGCGGCGCGATCGAGGGCCGCCGCGATGTCGGCGGTGAGGTCGGCGATATTTTCTATCCCGACGGACAGGCGGAGCAGACCCAGGCCGATCCCGGCCTGCCGCAACGCTTCCTCGCTCATGGCGGCGTGAGTCATGGTTGCGGGATGGGCGACCAGGCTTTCGACGCCGCCCAGGGACTCGGCGAGGGTGAAGCAGGTCAGCCCGTCGACAAAGGCTCGGACAGCCTGCTCCCCACCGGCCAAATCGAACGACAGCATTGCTCCGAACCCATCCTGCTGGCGTGCGGCGATGGCGTGACCCGGATGCGAAGCCAAGCCGGGATAATGGACGGCTGCGACTGAAAGGCTGGCAGCCAAAAGCTCGGCGAGCGCCCCGCAATTTTCCTGCTGGATGCGCAGACGGGCGTCGAGCGTGCGAAGGCCGCGAAGCGTCTGATAGGCGTCGAACGGCGAACCCGTGAGGCCGAGTGCATTGGCCCACCAGCCGAGCTGTTCCTGAATCGCAGGATCGCGCGCGATCGCCGCGCCGCCGACCACGTCGCTGTGACCGTTGATATATTTGGTGGTCGAATGGACGACGATGTCGGCGCCAAGCTCGATCGGCCGCTGCAGTGCGGGCGAGAGGAAAGTGTTGTCGGCGACGATCAGCGCGCCGATGTCATGCGCGGCCTTGGCGACCGAGCGAATGTCGGTGATCCGGAGCAGCGGGTTCGACGGCGTCTCGATCCACACCAGCGAAGGCTTGCGCGCCAATGCTTCCAGCAGCGCCAGCCCGTCGGTGAAGTCGCAGCTGTCGAGCTCGAATGCGCCCTTGGCGGCCAGCGCGTTGAACAGGCGCCAGCTACCGCCGTAGCAGTCGTGTGGCACCAGCAGCCGATCGCCCGGCTCGAGCAGCGCGTGGAGCACGAGGGTGATCGCGCCCATGCCGGTCGAGGTGACGATACCGCCGGCGCCGCCTTCGAGCGACGCCAATGCCTGGCCGAGCTGATCGCGGGTCGGGTTGCCGTTGCGGGTGTAGTCGTAGGGGCGCTTACCCTTGAACCCGTCGAAGCTGAAATTTGCCGAGAGATAGAGCGGCGGCGCGACGGCGCCGTGGGTCGGGTCGGTGTCGATCCCGGCGCGGACGGCGCGGGTGGCGAGCGAGAAGGTCATTGGACGGTCTCCAGGTTTCCAAGAAATTGGGAGATGATGGCCGCGACCTGCGCTTCCTCCTTGAGGAAGGCGTCATGACCGAAGCGGGAGTGGATCAGGCGATAGTCGGCGCCGTTCGCGGCGGCGGCGAAGGCTTTGATGTCAACAGCCGAGACGAGAGCATCTTGTTCGACCGCGACCAAAGTGAGCGGGATATTGATCGAGGAAGGATCGATCCGGTGCAGGTCGATCGATTCCGAAAGGCGCCGATAGGCGGCCGCGCTCATCCGCCGGCAATGCCGCTCGCCATGGGCATCGAGATAGGATTGGGCGGCAACCCGAACCTGCCCGTGGGCGACTTCTGGCGCCTGCCCGAAGCGCTCGGCAAATTCCTCCGGCGTGCGGTAGGTCAGGATGGCGAGCGCGCGGGCCAGGGCGACACCGGCGGCGGCATCGCCATTCGCCTCGCCGAGTCGAAGCGCCTGGCGCTGCAGCGCACGACAGGCGCTGGCAAAGGGGTGCGGACGGTGGGAAGCGCTGATCGCCAGCAGGCCGCCGACCCTCTCCGGGTAGCGCGCGGCGAAATGCATGCCGACCATCGCGCCGTAGGATGCGCCGATAAAGGCGACCACCTCGTCGATCCCGCGATAGTCTAGCAAGGCAGCGATTCCGGCGGCCTGATCCGCCGGATCGATCGGCCGGTCGAGCGATCCGTCGGCGCCGATCCAGTCGATTGCCAGGACCCGATAGCCGTTGAGCGCATTCGCCTGGGGCTGCCACCAGCCGAGATCGGGGAAAGCGTCGGAGGCCAACACATGGCGCCCGGCGGAAATGCCTCCGGCCACGACCAGCACCGGCGCATCCTCCCGCCCAACGATTTCATAGCTGAGGCGGATCTCGGCCGTGCCGCCGTGCGTGAGCGAAAGTGAAACTGGGAGGTCGCCACGCCGAACTCGCCCGACACGCCGGCAATCGGCCGGAGTTACTCGGTCCGCGAGCGGCTCAGCCTCGGAAATTCTACATCGTTCGATCTGGTTCATCGTCAGCCCCGTCAATTCCTCCAACGAGGCATGCGGGGTGACGGACAGCTTCAGGTGTCACCCCGTAGGGTGACCCTCAACCATCTGCCGGTGGACACACAGGTCCCCGCAGGACTTGGCACCTTTGGAGAAGCTTTCGCTGCCTCCCGGTTGCCCCGACGTCTTCGGGCCTGTCCCTCAGTCGGTCTCGATGGATGAGTGCCAAATGACGGCAAGCCGACGTTGAGTCAACCGGCCGGCGGGAAAGCTTTCGCTTTCCAAGCATTGGACCGGCAATGGCCGATGCGCTTCCGAAACGGGCAATGCTGGTGATCAACGCCCGGAGCCGGCGCGGCGCGGCGGCGTTCGACGAAGTGCGCGATAAGCTCGGTGCGGCAGGCATCGAGCTGATGGACGCGCATGCCGTCAAGAATCCGGAAATCATGGAGCCGATCATCAAAGCGGCGATAGCCAAGGCGCCGATGGTGATTGTTGGCGGCGGCGACGGCACGCTCTCATCGGCCGTCGATCATTTCGTTGGGACGGACACGGTGTTCGCAGTGCTGCCGCTCGGCACGGCCAACAGCTTCGCGCGGACACTCGGCATGCCGCTCGACCTCGACGGCGCGATCAAAGTGATCGCCTATGGCCGGCGCAAGACCATCGATCTCGGCATCATCGACGGCGACTATTTCGCGAATGTCGCGGCGCTGGGCATGAGCCCGCTGATCGCGGATACGGTTCCACACGCGCTCAAGCGCTATTTGGGCGTGCTCGGCTATGTGTTGTGGGCGATCCGGGTGGCGTTCAAGTTCCGGCCGTTCAAGCTGCGGATCATGCTGGAGGACGGTTCGATGGCGAAGGCCTGGGCGACCGAGGCGCGCATCGCCAACGGCCGCTTTCATGGCGGTGTCGAGCTGGTCGAGGAGGCCAAGCTAGACAGTGGCGAGATGGTGATCCAGGCGGTGACCGGAAAGAGCGTGCTCGGCCTCGCGTGGAGCTGGTTCGCGACGCTATTCAAGCTCCGCCATCGCGCCCAGACGGTGACCGAGTGGCACGGACGAAGGATGATTCTCGATGCGCGACCCAAGCAGAAGATCAGCATCGATGGCGAGATTGCGGCGCGAACACCAGTGGTAGTCGAGTGCGCGCGCGGCGCGACCGACGTGGCTGCGCCGCGTTCCCCGGCGTAGGCCGGGGTCCAGGGCAGCGGGAACCGCTGCTTCGCAGC
>DASWTR010000230.1:0-6517 GCA_036402035.1 Sphingomicrobium sp. | reverse complement strand
CAAGCCTGAGGGGACGAGCCACATGCAGCCCGACAAATATCGCTGGGTAATCGTCGCCGCCGGCGGCCTGCTTGGCTGTGTCGCGATCGGTGCGATGTTCTCGCTGCCGGTGTTCCTGCGGCCGATCGCGGAGGAGACCGGATGGTCGATGACCGGCGTCTCGACCGCGATGACGATCGGCTTCGTCGCGCTGGCGCTGGCCAGCTTCGCCTGGGGAGGCGTGTCGGACCGGATCGGTCCGCGCGCCGTCGTCCTGACCGGGTCGGTCGTGCTGGCGGTGAGCCTGGCGTTGGCCAGCCAGGCCCGGTCCCTCCTTGAGTTCCAGCTGATATTCGGCCTGGCCGTCGGCGGATCGATTGCCGCCATTTTTGCCCCGATGATGGCCGCGGTGACCGGATGGTTCGACACGCACCGCAGTCTCGCCGTGTCGCTGGTGTCGGCCGGTATGGGGATGGCGCCGATGACCATGTCCCCGCTCGCCGCCTGGCTGGTCAGCAATTATGACTGGCGCACGTCGATGCTGGTCATCGCGGGCATCGCCGCGGCGCTGATGATCCCCGTGTCTTTTCTGGTACGGCGCCCGCCTGCCCTGCAAGCGCCGGAGCCGGTGCCAAGCGAGGAAGCGCAGTCGGAGATTTCCGTCCGCGAAGCGCTTCGGTCGCCCCAGTTCATCATCCTGATGCTGACCAACTTCTTCTGCTGTGCGACCCATTCGGGCCCGATCTTCCATACGGTGAGCTACGCCGTCAGCTGCGGAATTCCGTTGATGGCTGCGGTCTCGATCTACAGCCTGGAGGGGCTGGCCGGCCTCGGCGGACGGGTCGCCTTCGGTGTCGCCGGCGACCGGCTCGGCGCCAAGCGGGTGCTGGTGTTCGGGCTGCTGGTTCAGGCGTTCGGTACCCTCGGCTATCTCGCCGCCCGCGACCTTGGGAGCTTCTACGCCGTCGCCGCTCTTTTCGGCTTCATCTACGCCGGCGTGATGCCGCTTTATGCGGTCATCGCCCGCGAGAATTTCCCGCTCAGGATGATGGGCACGGTGATCGGCGGAACGACCATGGCGGGCGGCCTCGGCATGGCCACCGGACCGGTGGTCGGCGGGATGATCTACGATCAGTTCGCGACTTACAGCTGGCTGTTCCTCGGCTCGTTCGGCCTGGGCCTCGGCGCCTTCCTGATCGCGTTGACGTTCAAGCCCTTTCCCAAGGAGCGACCGGCCGAGGCCGCCATGACGGCGCGGGCAGGAAGCTAGCTTTTCGAATTTGGGGCTAGGCAACGGAGACAATGCAATGACCGATAGCAACAATGTCCTGCCGGAGATGGACCGGCCTCCGGTCGTGACCAAGGCGGAGTGGGAAGCCGCCTGGCAAGAAATGCTGGCCAAGGAGAAAGAGGTAACCCGTGCCCGCGACGCGCTTGCGGCCGAGCGCCGCCGAATGCCGTGGCTCGCGGTCGACAAGCAGTATGAGTTCGGCGGCCCCAACGGCAAGCTCAGCCTGCTCGACCTATTCCAGGGCCGCCGCCAGCTGATCGTCTATCGCGCCTTCCACGAGCCGGGCGTGTTCGGCTGGCCGGACCATGCCTGCCGCGGCTGCTCGATGGTCGCCGATCATGTCGCCCATCCGGCCCATCTGAATGCGCGCGATACGGCGCTGGTGTTCGCCTCGCGCGCGCCGCAGCCGGACATCGCCCGGCTGAAGCAAAAAATGGGCTGGGAACTGATCCCCTGGGTCACCATTACCGACGATTTCGATGCCGACTTCGGTGTCGACGAATGGCACGGCACCAACGTATTCATCCGTGACGGTGAGCAGATCTTCCGCACCTATTTCATCAACAATCGCGGCGACGAGCAGATGGGAAGCGTCTGGAACTACCTCGATATCACGGCACTCGGCCGCCAGGAGGTGTGGGAGGATTCGCCCGAAGGCTATCCCCAGACTCCGACCTACAAATGGTGGAACTGGCACGACAGCTATGAGCATGGCGCCGCGCCCGACCAGCGGTGGGTCCAAGTGTCGGATGCCGGGGAAGCGGCGTTCCGCGAGCGCAGCGCGCTGGAAAAATCGTGACGAGCGGCAAGCCCTCGCTGGGCATCGCCGACTGGCTGAGCCTCGGCGCGGCTCCGGTTTTCGCGCTGATGACCTTGCTCACGCTGATCGCGGGCGACCACCACATCGGCGCGCTATGCTCTCAGGGCGGCGCGCCGTCGGCGCTGACCGGCATGGCGCCGATGTATCTGCTGATGGCGCTATTCCACCTAGCGCCCTGGCTCAGGCTACGCACCGCCGCGGGCCGCTAGCGCCGGGGGCCGCTAGCGCCGGCGGTCCGACAGCAAGTCGAGGAAAGCCCGCGCGGCGCCGTGCATCGCGCCGCTGTCGCGCGGGCAAGCGACCACCAGTTCCCAGCGGATTTCCGGCCCCGCCAGCCCAACCACGGCGACCGCCTGCCGGCGGTCTTCCGCGGCCGCCGCAGGGAGGATTGCCACCCCGTGTCCTCGCTCGACCAGGGCCAGCAGCGTGGGTGTGTCGCTGACCTCGAACGCGGTCCGCCGCGCCGCGCCCGCCTCCGCGAACGCGCGGTCGATCAGCTGGCGCGTCGCCCAACCCTGCTCGAAATCCACGAACGGATAGGCCTGCAGCTCGCCAAGCGGCACCTTCCGCCGGCCCGCCAGCTCGTGCCGCGGCGCGCAGACGAGCACCATCGCTTCGTTGGCGATCGGGACGGTGGCGATGTCGGGATGCGGCTCGCAAATGCTGAGAATGGCGAGATCCAGCTCTCCTCCCCTGAGCTGCTCCAGCAGCTGGGCCGAGCCGCCCTGGCTGAGGTGGATCTCGATGCCCGGATAGCGATCGTGGAAGGTCGAGACGAGCGCCGGCACATCCATGAAGATGGTGATATTGGGCGCCGCGCCGAGGCGTAGGTGGCCACGTTCCAGTCCCGCGACCTCGGCCACCGCGGCCCGCGCCTCGTTCGCCAGCTGGAGAAGGGCCTGCGCCTTGGCCAGCAGCACGCGCCCGGCCTCGGTCAGCTGCACCTGGCGCGTGGTGCGGACGAACAGCCTCGCGCCAAGCTCCTCTTCCAGTCGGCGGATCGAGGTCGACAGCGCCGACTGGACGATGTTCGCCCGCCTCGCCGCACGAGAGAAATGCCCCTCTTCGGCAACCGCGACGAAATGCCTCAACTGGCGCAGGTCCATGACGCCATTTATCTGATCTGGAGATAAAATCCATCTCGATAATCAATTTGAACGCTGAGTTTGTCACATTATCTCACGGACAAGCGGTCGCATCATGTGGAGCCCCTAACTGCCCGCCAGCAGCCACATGGTGCGATCGCCCAACGGGCGCCGCTATGCATCGACCTCCATCCGACCATATCCGGCGCCCGACCTTCTGCCTGCGCTGCTCGGCCCAGCCGATGATCGCCCTGCCTGACGTCTATCTTGACCTGATGTTCGAGCGTCCGGAGCATGGTGGGCGAGTAGAGAGGGAGCCGGACAAGTTCGCTATTCCGCCCAGGCTTCCTAACCGTCACGGATCAGCAACGTCTTGCTAGCGCCCGTCCTTTCAACGACAAGGAAGCGCATGCTGCCGCCCTATGCAGTCCGCCTTCTCCCCCACGACCCGCAATGGGCGGAGCTGGCCAGCGCCGAGGCGGTGCGGCTGAAGCAAGCGTTGGACCCGGTCCTCACCAGGATCGTCCACGTCGGCTCGACCTCGATCCCCGGCATCGCAGCCAAGCCGATCGTTGATCTGCTTGGCGTCGCGACCGACCTTGCCTCGCTCGATGGCATCAGGCCCAGGCTCGAAGCGCTCGGCTATGCCTGGCACGGCGAATATGGGGTGGAAGGCCGTCGCTTCTGCACCCTCAGCGATCCGGATAGCGGGCTCAGGAAGTTCCACCTTCATTGCTATGCCGAGGGCGACCATTCGATCCGCCGCCACCTCGCCTTCCGCGACTATCTCTGTGCCCGGCCGGATGTGGCCCGGCAATATGAGCGAATGAAGCAGGGCTGCGCCGCGAGCCACCCCGAGGACAGCAATGCCTACACCGACTGCAAGGACCGCTGGATCAAGCGCGTCGAAGCGGAGGCGCTGGACTGGTTTTGACGGCGTCAGTCGTCGAGGATGCTAGCCGCGCTTGCTACTTCCCACAGCGGATGGCTTCATCCGGCCAACTCAAGCGGGCTATAGCGGCTGACCCTGTCCCGGACTGACAAAGCCTTAGTCAACGGTTGGGAGCGAATGATGCTCATGGGTGATGACCCACTGGCCGTCTCGCTTCTCAAGACCCATCGTCAGGCGGAAATCGAGCGGCCCGGCCGTGGTCCCGTCGCAGTGCATGTTGCATGAGACGAAAGCGACATCCTGTCCGGCCGTCACCCGGATGTCGGACGGCGCGAAAGTGATCGGACCGAGCTGATTGTCGAAAAAGAAATCCCAGGTCTTGTCATAGGCCTCCAGCCCCTCGGCCGTGTCCGGGAAATCGAACATCCTGACGTCATCGGCATGATGCGCCAGGATCTTGTTACGATCCCCCTCACTGACCGCCCTCGCCCAGTCGGTTACGACCTTCTCAACCTCGCTTCGCTCGCGTTCAGCATCTCGCTTCTCCCGTCGGCTGTTCGATTGTACGAAACCATCCTGCATTGAGGTCTCCCGTCGCTTTCAGGGAGGATAGAAGCAGCAATTTCCCGGCAGAGCTTATCCAATCTTAAGGCGAGCTGGCCGATCGACTTTGCGGGTGGATCGTCTCGCCTCGCTTCAACATGTCCACGAATTGCGCGATCTTGCGCTCACGCCCAGCCGGGGTTTTCATGCTCTCCACTCGAAAGATCAGCGCGAAGCGGTTTTGGGCACTGAGCGCCGCCAGCATCGCCTTCGCTTTCGGCTCGGCGTCGATTGCCGCGGCAAGATCGGCCGGCAGCTCCGACCCACGGATTCGATAGGCCTTGTCCCAGCGGCCGTCCGCCGTCGCCGCGTCGACATGGCGAAGGCCATGTCCGGTCATTCGTCCGGACTTCACCAGCCGTGCGACATTGTCGATATTGACCTGGCTCCAGACGCTCTTCGGCCCGCGCGGCGTGTAGCGTTGTAGAAAGCTCTTTTCGTCGAAGCCCTTACGGATGGCGTCGATCCAGCCCCAGCATAGAGCGGCGTCGATCGCCTCCATGGGCGTGATCGACTTCATCCCCGATTTCACTTTATGGATTTTGATCCAGATTTCGCGTTCCCGATCATGATTGGCCGCGAGCCAGTCGTAAAAACCGTCTTCGTCGGCAAATTCCCTGACATGATCCGGATCGACGACCATCGGCGGCATGGCGCTACTCCCACTCGATCGTGCCCGGCGGCTTTGACGTATAGTCGTAGACCACGCGGTTGATGCCCTTGACCTCGTTGATGATCCGTGTCGCGCAGCGTGACAGGAACGCTGCATCGAACGGATAGATGTCGGCGGTCATGCCGTCGACGCTGGTCACGGCGCGCAGCGCGCAGACGCTGTCATAGGTGCGATAATCGCCCATCACGCCGACCGTCCGCACCGGCAGCAGCACCGCGAACGCCTGCCAGATCGCATCGTACAGGCCGGCATTGCGGATCTCGTCGAGATAGACGGCGTCCGCCTTGCGGAGGATATCGCAGCGCTCCTTGGTCACCTCACCCGGAATGCGGATCGCAAGGCCGGGCCCCGGGAAGGGATGGCGCCCGACGAACTGCTCGTTGAGCCCCAGCTCGCGGCCAAGATCGCGCACCTCGTCCTTGAACAGCTCGCGTAAGGGCTCGACCAGCTTCATGTTCATCCGCTCCGGGAGCCCGCCGACATTATGGTGGCTCTTGATCGTCACCGATGGTCCTCCGGTGAAGCTGACGCTCTCGATCACGTCCGGATAGAGCGTGCCCTGGGCGAGGAAATCGGCCCCGCCCAGCTTCTTCGCTTCTTCCTCGAACACGGCGATGAACTCGGCGCCGATGAACTTCCGCTTGGCCTCGGGGTCGGTGACCCCGGCGAGGCCGGCCATGAACCGCTCCTCCGCGTCGACCACCACCAGCGGAATATTGTAATGGTCGCGAAACAGCGTCTCGACCTGCTCGCGCTCGTTCAACCGCAACAGCCCATGGTCGACGAACACGCAGGTCAGCTGGTCGCCAATCGCCTCGTGGATCAGGATCGCCGCGACCGAACTGTCGACCCCGCCCGACAAGCCGCAGATGACCTTGCCCGTTCCGACCTGCTCGCGGATCTCGGCGACTTTGGTCTCGCGATAGGCGGCCATCGTCCAGTCACCCTTCAGCCCGCACACGCGGTGGACGAAGTTGGCGATCAGCTTCGCCCCATCGGGCGTATGCGCGACTTCGGGGTGGAATTGCGTCCCGTAGAATTTGCGCTCCTCGTCGGCGATCACCGCGAACGGCGCGCCGTCGCTGACCGCGACGATCTTGAAGCCGGGCGCGAAGGCGGTGACCTTGTCGCCGTGGCTCATCCACACCTGGTGCCGCTCGCCGACCGCCCACAG
>DASWTR010000229.1:0-2357 GCA_036402035.1 Sphingomicrobium sp. | reverse complement strand
GGGCAAAGCCGCCTGGAGCGCCTCGTCGACCTTGGCGCGCCAGTCGCGCACCTCGTCGAGGCTTGGCCGGCTGAGCATCCCGCGCCGGGGCCGGGCATGGCGCTCGCCTTCGCCCTCATAATAGCTGTTGAACAGGAACGGCCAACGCTCGTCGTGCAGCCGGTACCCCTCGACAAAATCCCGCAGGATGAAGGTTTCGAAGAACCAGGTCGTGTGCGCCAGATGCCACTTGGCGGGCGAAGCGTCGGGATGCGGCTGGATGGTGGCATCCGCATCCGAAAGGGGGGCGGCTAAGTCGAGCGTCAGCTGCCGCGTCGCCGCCAGGCGGCCGGCAAGATCTGCACTCTTCGCTTCGTCGGACCGAGCCATAAGACCTCCGTCAGGAGGATATCGTTCTACACCTGTTCCATTTCAACTACGAATCGCGGGTAGCGCCCGGTTGCCAGAGCACGTCACCCTCTTTTGCGGCCGCCAGATGCCGGGCGGCGACGAACAGATGGTCTGACAATCGGTTGAGATAGGCCAGCGCATCGGCGTTGACCGGCACGGTTTCGTGGAGGGCAACGGCGGCCCGCTCGGCCCGGCGGACGACGCAGCGAGCCTGGTGGAGCAGCGCCACGGCCATTGATCCGCCCGGCAAGATGAAGCTGGTGAGCGGGGGCAGGGACGCATTCATGGCGTCAATCTCTTCCTCCAGCCGCTCAACCTGCCGACCGACGATGCGCAGCGCATGCTGCTCGAAATCGGTCCCGAACGGCGTCGCGAGGTCGGCGCCGAGATCGAACATCTCGTTCTGGATGCGCCGCAGCCGGTCGGCCAGCTCGCTTGGTTCAAGCGCCGCGATGGCCACACCGATCGCGCTGTTGGCTTCGTCGACCTCGCCGATCGCGGTCATCCGGGCTGAGGATTTGGACACGCGGCTGCCGTCGACCAGCCCGGCCGAGCCGCCGTCGCCCGTACGGGTGTAAATCTTGTTGAGCTTAACCAGAGGTTTAGCTCCGGCCGCCGCTGGCCAGCAGCAGGATCACGACCACGATCGCAATCGCAATGCCCTGATAGAGCACGCGCTTCTGCATATAGCCTTGCTGGACCTCGCCGGTGACGTCCTTGCCCTGGGCCATGGCGATCACGCCGCGCACCAGCACATAGGCGACCGCGGCCATGGCGATGATCAGCAGGATGAAGAGGAATGTGTTCATGGGCGCGCTCTACGCTTCGCTCAGGCGGAATCCTAGTGGCAGCCGGCCTTCGAGCGGTTCGGCGGCGAGTGATTGTCCATCGACGCCGCTCTCGCGCAGCGCTTCCAAGGTGGGCGCCCGGTCGCGCTTGGCGAGGCGTCGGCCATCGTCATGGGTGACCAGCGGGTGATGAAGATAGATCGGCTCCGGCAGGTCGAGCAGGGTTTGCAGCAGGCGCTGGGTCGGGGTCGAAGGGCGCAAGTCTTCACCGCGGACGACCAAATTCACCCCTGACGCCGCGTCGTCCACTACGCAGGCGAGATGATAGGATGAGGGTGCATCCTTTCGGGCGAGGATTGCGTCACCGAAATCGCCGGGCTTGCTGTCGAAGATCGCGCCGTCTTCGGTCCAGCTCGGCAGCCCGGCGATCGCCAGCGCCCGGCCTGCATCCAATCGCCAGCAATGCGGCGTTGTGGCGCGGCGTTCGGGATCATCGGGAAGCGGCCGGCAGGTGCCCGGATAGAGGCTGCCGGCATCGCCGTGGGGCGCGGTCAATGACTGGGCGATCTCCGCGCGTGTGCAAAAACAGGCGTAGACCAAGCCTTGCGCCCGCAACTTGTCCAGCGCCTCACCGTAGAGAGCGGTGCGCTCGGACTGGACGATCACTTCGCCGTCATGATCGAGGCCGAGCCAGCGCAGATCCTCAAATATGCCGTCGACGAACTCCGGCCGACAGCGGCCGGGATCGAGATCCTCTATGCGCAGCCGGAACCGACCGCCGCTGGCCCGCGCATGGGCATGGCCCAGCGCAGCCGAATAGGCGTGGCCAAGGTGCAGCCGCCCGGTTGGCGAGGGGGCGAAACGTGTGACCTTCAGGACTCACTCCATGCTAAAGGCGACATCGGCGACTCTTGACGGTGATTCGCCGGATGTGGTGTCATGCCATCGTCACCTCGGGTTGGCATCCGGGGGCGCAGACGGAAAGACGGGCCTTGAGCCGCCGGTCTCCCGCCAAGGTTCCGTGAGGCCCGGCAAGCCGGCGGAATGGTGCGACTAGGCCGGAGGCGCGGCGTTCGAAGGCTGGACGAACGCTGGAGATTGTTGCGCCGTGTATCAAACCGACCTTCTTCGACATCCGGACAGCTGCCCGGCGTTGGTGCTCAACGCCGACTATACGCC
>DASWTR010000228.1:0-2052 GCA_036402035.1 Sphingomicrobium sp. | reverse complement strand
CCTTGGAGCCCGTGCGGAGCACGTTGGTTGCACCGATATTGCCGGAGCCGATCTCACGGATGTCGCCCTTGCCCGCCAGCCGGGTCAGCAGCAGCCCGAAGGGGATCGCCCCGAGCAGATAACCGACCGCGAGGGCAAGCAACGTCGCGCTGTCCATGGCCAGATGCGTAGCAGATGGATTCACCCGCGCAACGGAATCGTCATTGCGAGGCGCGTGGCGACGAAGCAATGACCATCGGGATGGACCTCTCCGCCCCCCTTCTCTTCTTCGATTCGGGCGTTGGCGGGCTTTCCGTGCTCGGCCCGACGCGGAAGCTGCTGCCCAATGCGCCGATCGTCTATGCGGCGGACAGCGCCGGCTTTCCCTATGGTAAACGGACCGAGGCAGAGCTGGCGACGCGCGTTCCGGCGCTGCTCGGGCGGCTGGTCGAGCGGTTTCGGCCCCGCCTCGCAGTGATTGCTTGCAATACCGCTTCGACCATCGCGCTCGACCATGCCCGTGCCGCGCTCGACATTCCGGTCGTCGGCACCGTCCCCGCGATCAAGCCGGCGGCGGAGATGTCGAAGAGCCGAGTGATCGGCGTGCTGGGCACCGAGGCTACCGTGCGTCAGCCCTATGTCGATGATCTTGCCGCTCGCTTCGCAGCGGATTGCACCGTCATCCGCTACGGTAGCCCGGAACTGGTCGAACTGGCCGAGGCGAAGCTGGCCGGCGAGGAGGTGCCGATCGAGGCGGTGCGGGCGGCGATCGCACCCATGGTCGAGCAGCCGGGTGGTGCCGAGATGGACGTGATGGTCCTTGCCTGCACCCATTTTCCGCTGCTGGCCGACGAGATTACAGCGGCATTTCCAAGGATTGCCCAGGTCGAGGGCGGGCCGGGAATTGCGCGGCGCATCGCCTACCTAACGCAGGGGCAGGCCTGGCCGGCCGAGCCCTCGGAAGGCATCGCAGTCTTCACCTCCGAACCACGTTCGCCCTTGCTCGGCTCGCTCGCGCAATACGGATTGGGGGAAATCCGAACACTCTGAGCGAAATTTTGAACCCCAGTTGCGAGTCGTTCTCAATGGCCTTCGCTGGCTTGCGGCGATAAGGGGCGCGGGAGCGAGGATCGATGGATTACGACAGCATCTTCAGGGCGGCGATCGATCGCCTCCATGACGAGGGGCGCTACCGCGTCTTCATCGATATTCTGCGCACCAAGGGCAGCTTCCCCAACGCGCACTGCTTCCATGGCCACAATGGGCCGAAGCCCATCACCGTGTGGTGCTCAAACGACTATCTCGGCATGGGCCAGCATCCTGCCGTCGTCGCGGCGATGGAAGAAGCGCTCCACAGCGTCGGCGCAGGGTCAGGCGGCACCCGCAATATCGGCGGCAATACGCATTACCACGTCGAGCTTGAGGCCGAGCTGGCCAGCCTTCATGGCAAGCAAGCGGCGCTGTTGTTCACGTCGGGCTATGTCTCGAACGAGGCGGCGCTGTCGACGCTTGGCAAGCTGCTGCCCGGCTGCATCATCTTCTCCGACGAGCTCAACCACGCCTCGATGATCGCTGGGATCCGCAACTCGGGTTGCGAGAAGCGGGTGTTCAAGCACAATGACCTTGAGCATCTCGAACAGATGCTGCTGGAGGCCCCGGCCGAGGCGCCCAAGCTGATCGCGTTCGAGAGCGTTTACTCGATGGATGGCGACGTCGCTCCCATCGCCCCGATCTGTGACCTGGCGGACCGCTACGGCGCGATCACCTACCTCGACGAGGTTCATGCGGTCGGCATGTACGGCGAGCATGGCGGCGGCATCAGCGAGCGCGACGAGGTCGCCCACCGCGTCACCCTGATCGAGGGCACGCTGGGCAAGGCCTTCGGGGTGATGGGCGGCTATGTCGCGGCGGCCCAGAACATCATCGACTGCATTCGCAGCTATGCCCCAGGCTTCATCTTCACCACCAGCCTGTCGCCGGTCCTGGTCGCCGGCGCACTGGCCAGCGTGCGGCATTTGAAGCAGTCGAACGAGGAGCGCGCGGCGCAGCAGGCAGGCGCGGCCATGCTCAAGG
>DASWTR010000227.1:0-3028 GCA_036402035.1 Sphingomicrobium sp. | reverse complement strand
GCCGACCGAGGCCGCCGCGACCGATGACAGCGATGTGATCGTCGTGACGGCGCAAGGCCGCCGGCAAATCCTCCAGGACGTTCCGATCGCGGTCACGGCGGTGAACGCCGACGCGATGCAGAATTCGGGCGCCAACGATATTCGCCAGCTTAACCAGCTTGCGCCGTCGCTGCTGGTTTCATCGACCAGCACCGAGGCCAATGGCTCGGCCCGTATCCGCGGCATCGGCACAGTCGGCGACAACCCGGGCCTCGAAAGCTCGGTCGCGGTGTTCATCGACGGCGTCTATCGTTCCCGCTCGGGCATCGGCCTCAGCGAGTTGGGCGAAATCGACCGGATCGAGGTGCTGCGCGGGCCGCAAGGCACGCTGTTCGGGCGTAACGCCTCGGCCGGCTTGCTGCATATCTTCTCCAAGGAGCCTTCGTTCCGCTTTGGCGGCTATGGCGAAGCGACCATTGGCAACTATGATTTCCGCCGGCTCGCTGCCGGCATCACCGGTCCGATCACCGAAAACCTCGCCTTCCGTCTCGAGGGCGTGCTGGTGCAGCGCGACGGCTTCTACGACGACGTCAACAACGATACCGACGTCAACGACCGCAACCGCTGGTTCACTCGCGGCCAGTTGCTGTTCGAGCCGACCGACCAGCTGAGCGTGCGGCTGATCGGCGACTATACGTGGCGCAAGGAAAAATGCTGCGGCGCGGTCTACGTCAACAATGACATCAATGAAGCCATCGGCAACCTCAACGACCCGGCGTCGCCGCTCGTGGAACCGGGCACGGGGGCGCCGACCGCGGTTCCGGCGCGGGTCAATGACGATGGCAACAACATCGTCAATGTCCTGACCGCGCTTGGGCAGGACCCGCAAGCGTTCGACAATGGCTGGAGCCGCGACATCTGGGTCACTCCCGGACGCAGCTACAAGGGCAAGACGACCGACGGCGGCCTGTCGCTGCAAGTCGACTATGACTTTGGCGGCGCCGCGCTGACCTCGATCACCGGCTATCGCAGCTACAAGTCGGAACAGAACGGCGATTTCGACTTCAGCACCGTCGACATTCTCTATCGCAAGGACGAAGACCCCAACTACCGCAAGTTCAATACCTTCAGCCAGGAGTTGAGGCTGAACGGGTCCGCCTTCGGTGAGAAGCTCGACTGGCTGATTGGCGGCTATTACGCCCATGAAAAGCTGACCTTGGCGGACTCGCTGCGGTTCGGCGAAGACTATGGCCGCTTCGCGACGTGCCGCCTCGTCACGGGCAGTGCGCTGGTCCAGCTGTACAATCCAGCGGCTCCCGGCTGCCTCGCTGCCCGCCCGGCAGCGTTCGGTGCAGCTTCGCCTGTCGTATACGCCGCGATCGATCGGCTCGACGCGATGAGCGATGTCGGCAGCACCGGCGATATCTACAAGCAGAAGAGCCGCAACTGGGCCCTCTTCACGCACAATATCTTCCACGTGACTGATCGGCTCGATGTCACGGTCGGACTCCGCTACACCAATGAGAAGAAGGACTTCGACGCAGAGTTCCACAACGACAATCTCGCGTGCGTCCAGAATCAGGCGGCACTGCTGCCGATCCTGACCAACCCGTTGACGCCCGCGGCTCTCGCTCAGGCGGCTGGCGCCGTTATCGGGCTGAGCTGCCAGGGCAATTCAACTGCCGAGCTTGACGGCGTGACGATCGACGACGACCGGAGTGAGAACAAGGTCACCGGCACCGCCGTCCTGTCCTACAAGCCGATCGACGACCTTCTGCTCTATGGCAGCTATTCGCGCGGCTATAAGGCGGGCGGCTTCAACCTCGACCGTTCGGCACTGAAATCGCCGATCCTCCCATTCGGCGGACAGGCGGGCACGCAAGCTTTGGTCGGCGCGCTGCAATTCGATCCGGAGATCGTCGATGCGTTCGAACTGGGCGCGAAATACACCCGGCCCGGGTTCACCTTCAACGTTTCGCTGTTCCGCCAGCAGTTCAAGAACTTCCAGCTGAATACGTTCGACGGAACGGTGTTCATCGTCCAGAACATCAACGGCTGCACGGAGCCCCTGGGCGGGTTCGACGAGGACCAGTCGAAGTTCAGCGCTGCGCCCAATTTCAACGCCAACGCCACCAACACCGGCGCGTGCGACGAGGATGATGTCGGCTATGGCGTCGTCAGCCAAGGCGTGGAAATCGAGACGTCGGTGCGCGCCATGCGCGACCTGCGTCTCAACGCCGGCATGACATTCGGTTCGACCAAGTACCGCAAGGACCTGGTCGGCACCGATGACGGCTCGCCGCTCAACCAGGCGCTACGCCGCCTCCCGGGACGGCAGGTGTCCAACGCACCGAAGTTCGTTGGAACGGCCTCCCTGGCCTGGACCCCGCGGATTGGCGACAATGGCATGTCGGGCCTGTTCTACCTCGATACCCGCTACTCCGGCGGCTACAACACCGGCTCCGACCTTTTTCCGCAGAAGCGGCAGGAGGCCTACGCCCTGGTCAACGCCCGGCTCGGAATCCGCGGGCCGGACGATCGCTGGTCGGTCGAGCTCTGGGCCCAGAACCTGTTCGACAAGGACTATCAGCAGGTCGCCTTCAACTCGCCGTTCCAGGAAGGCGCGACGACCCCGGCGTTCCAGGACCCGGCCTATCCCGGCGGCCGGCAGCTGTTCTCGACCTTCCTCGCCGAGCCGCGCACCTTCGGCCTGACGTTGCGGGCCAAGTTCGCCGAACGGGCCGCTCCGCCGGCGGTCGAACCGGCTCCGCCCCCGCCGCCTCCACCTCCGCCGCCGGCCACGCAGACCTGTCCGGACGGCTCGGTCATACTGGCGACGGAGGCCTGCCCGCCGCCGCCACCCCCGCCTCCCCCGCCACCGCCACCAGCGGAACCGGAACGGGGCTGATCTTCAGCTTTAAAGGGGAAGGGCTCGCCGGGTCGGCGGGCCCTTTTCTATCCAGCCGCTGCGGCGACAGCGAGCAGCGCGGCTCGCAGCGCGGCGCCTTCCTCCTCGGTCAGCGTCTTCCCCGTGACTGTGGTCAGGTAG
>DASWTR010000226.1:0-2557 GCA_036402035.1 Sphingomicrobium sp. | reverse complement strand
GCCCTTACGCCCGGCTTCGGCCGCGCGCTCGGGATCATTGGCGAAATTGCCGCCGCTCGCGGAGCCGCTGGCGATTTCGCGCTGCTCGTCTTCGTCCATTACCGCGAAGCCACGGTCCGAGGATCCACCCTGATTTCCGCCACGATCTTGTTCGGCCATGATCAATACCTTTCTGGGAACTCGGCGATGTCGCTGTCGCCGGCGGCCCGAAATGAGCCGCGTGAGAGAAACGAAACAGGTCGATTGCCGTTTCGGCAATTCCCTCTAACTCATGTGAATCAAAGGGTTTTGCGGCTAACGGCTCGTCGCAAGCGCGGGAAACGGGCGCGCCAAAGGCGTCGCCCGTATGGTTCGAAGAAAGGGTTGGCCCCGCCCGAAAGAAGGGGAAACCGGCGGGGCCGATCCGGAAACTAGGGCTGCATGCCGTTGAGCTTGTCCAGATGCCCCTGGACGACGGTCGAAGCCTTGGCCGCGAAGTCTTTCAGGGCCTGGTTGTCGCCGCGCGCTGCATAGGCGCGCAGGAGCTCGAGCGCTTTCTGATGCGCCTGCTTTTGCTGGTCGATGAACGCCTTGTCGAAATCGGCCGCGGGCGTGCTCTTGAGCGTTTCGACCATGCCGAGCTTCTCCTGGTCGAGGACCGGCTCGATCGTCACCGGGGGATCGATGCCGGCAACCGCTGCCTTCAGGTCGGCGGTCGATTTCCTGTGGTCGCCGACCAGCATCTGCGCGAAGCTCTTCACCTCCGCCGAGGTCGCCTTTTGCGCAGCCAGCTCGCCGCTTTCGATTTCGTAGAGATCGCTGCGCGCGACCGCGGCGGCGAAGTCGGCAGCGGCGGGCGCGGCTGCAGCATCACCGGTGGCGGGATCGGTGGACACATTCTCGACGCCATTCTCGATATTGTTGTCGGTGCTGGTGTCGTCACGCGGCTGGCACGCGGCCAGCGCGAACAGTGCGCAACCTAAGAGCAGTTGAACGCTACGAACCATGATGTCCTCCAGTGGACCGCGCGTCGGGAGTGCGGTGCCGCAAATTGGTGGGGGAATGGGCCGGGAGTGCCAAATGACGCCGCCCCTCCAGCCCGAACACGCGCACCATCTCTTCGAAAACCGGACCGGAGGATGAGCCAGCGCGTGCCATGGCCCGTAAAACCGCCACCGCACGACAGGAGTTGCGCGGCCGGCCGGGAGAATCTCGCTAACGCAAGTTAGGCCTCGCTTGCGATCCGGACGAACAGGTGGCTCGGTGGGAACTTCCACTCACATAGATCATTATGCCCTTATCACCGGTTATATGGCCCGCAGGCTCCGGTGGCTGAGAGATATGACGTGCTCCCGCTTGCAATTGGAGTTTCGTCATGACCCGCGATCCTTCATCGATGACCCCATTTTTGCGGACGCTCGAAGCGCGTTCGGATTTGAATGACGAGGAGCGCCAGGCGATCCTCGGCCTGCCGTTTACCCCGATCCAGATCCGGCCCAACTACGACTTCGTCCGGGAATCCGAGGAGGTCACCCACAGCTGTTTCGTGCTCGACGGCGTCGTTGGGTCGTTCAAGCAGGACCGCGAAGGCAATCGGCAGATCGTGTCGATCTTCATCAATGGCGATATGGTCGACCTGCACAGCGTGGCCGTGCCGCAAGCGATGTCCTATCTGCAGGCGCTGACCCACACCACGATCCTCAAGGTGCCGCACTCGGCGTTGCGGGCGGTGGCGCGCAAATACCCCAACCTCGCGGAGGCGTTCTGGCGCCATTGCGTGGTCGACGCCGCCATCCTGATGGAGTGGGTCATTAACGTCGGGCGCCGGGACGCGAAGGCGCGGATGGCCCATTTCTTCTGCGAGCTGGCGACGCGATCGGCCGAAGGCGAACCGGAAGACGGGATGTTGATCCCCTACCCCATCACCCAGTTCCAGCTGAGCGACATTCTCAGCCTGACCGCGGTTCACATCAACCGGACGATGCAGGTGCTTCGCCAAGCGCTGCTGATCGAAAGCGTCGACCGATCGATGCAGCGGATCCTGGATTGGAACGGGCTGGCGAGGGTTGGCGACTTCGACGCCTCCTACCTCCACCTGGGCGGCCGAATGGAGGCAAAGGCAGCCTAGACTTGCCGCACGGCCGCCGAAAAAGGGATGGTGAACAAGGTCGCGCCCTGCTCGTCGGTCACGTCGATATGGCTGGAGAGGTCGAGGATTCCTTCGAGGACATCGGCCGCGATCATGCTCCTGGCGCCGGTCAGCGCCGCCGCGTGGGCAGCCTCATCGTCGGGAAATTCCAGCCCCTCATCGGCTTCGCAGTCCGAAGGCCCGCCGCGCACATGGAAGAAGTATAAAGGCACAACAGCCTCCTTAACCGCCCGAGCGCGGTCATCAGACAACGCATCAGGCGCAGAGGCAGGGGCGAACACGCGCCGATAAATGATTAACCCTGGTTAGGAACAAGAAACCCGGACCCGCGACATGCATTTCAAACCGCCGCAGAAGGAGTGTTGCTTTGTCCTACGACGACCAGGAATATCATCGTCGCCGATCCGAAATCGAACTCGAGCATGCGGT
>DASWTR010000225.1:0-2024 GCA_036402035.1 Sphingomicrobium sp. | reverse complement strand
CCGAAGGCGACGTTCAGCACGACATTGGCGGTCTTGCGGCCGACGCCGGGTAGTTTTTCCAGCTTCTCGCGTTCCCGAGGAACCTCGCCTCCGAATTCGTCGACCAGGATGCGCGCCGCGGCGATCACGTTCTTCGCTTTGGTGTTGTAAAGGCCGATGGTCTTGATGTGCTGCTTCAGGCCTTCCTCGCCGAGCTCTAGCATCTGCTGCGGCGTCCTGACCTTGGCGAACAGCGACCGGGTCGCCTTGTTGACGCCGACGTCGGTCGCCTGCGCCGACAGCGCTACCGCGACCACCAGCGTGTAAGGGTTCACATATTCAAGCTCGGTTTCCGGGGCCGGGTTGGACTCCGCTAGGCGCCGAAAGAACTCGAAAACTTCGGCTCTCTTCATGCGGCGTCGATGACGTCCCGCATCGAATAGAGCCCCCCCGGCTTGCCCTTGAGGAAGCGGGCGGCGGCCAGCGCGCCGCGGGCAAAGATTGCGCGGCTTTCGGCGCGGTGGGACAGGATCAGCCGCTCGTCGGAGCCGAGGAACATCACGTCATGGTCGCCGGCGACGGTGCCGCCGCGAATGGCGGAATAGCCGATCGCCCCCTGCTGCCGGGCAAGTCCAGTTCCGTCGCGGCCGCGCTCGATCGGCGAAGCACCCCCGCGCCCACGATCGGCAGCCGCGCCGAGCTGCAGCGCAGTGCCCGACGGCGCATCGGCCTTTTTCCTGTGATGAGCTTCGACGATCTCGACGTCCCATTGGTCCGGCCCCAGCACGCGGGCCGCTCGCTCGACCAGATCAGCGAGCAAGGCGACGCCCAACGACGTGTTGGGCGCCCGCAGGATCGGGATGGTCCTGGCGGCATCCGCGATCAGCGATTCATGCTCGTCGATCAGCCCGGTGGTGCCGATCAGCAGCGGCACCGCCGCCGAAACCGCACGATCGAGGCTGGCCCTCAGCGCGTCCGGCGCGGAGAAATCGACCAGCACTTCGCCATTGTCATTGTCGAGCTGGAAGCCCGGATCCTCGGCAATCGCCGCCTGGATCGCCTGACCCATACGGCCCTCCGGCGCGAACAGGGCGATGCGGACGGGCTGCTGGTCGGTGCGCATGGGCGGGTGATGGCGGAAGCGTCAGGCGGGCGCAATGCCAAGCCGCTGCTGCAGCGCCTGCGCCGCCGCAGGGGCGCGGACTTTGGCGCCGCTGATGAAAAAGACGAATACATCGGCGCGCTTCTGCCAACCCTTCGCCCGCTCTGCCCACTGGTCGAGCGCCGGGCCGTCATAGCCGGTGGGTATTTCCTCGGCACATCGCTGCAACCGCGCGTAGGTGAAATCAGCCGTCGGCTCGTCGATCTCGGGGAATTTGTCGCTGTGGGCGAAGACGATGGCCGCATTGGCTTTCTTTGCCAGAGCGAAGAAGGCGGGATTGTCAAAGCTCTCGTGGCGGACCTCGAGTGCATGGCGCAGCTGAACGCCGTCCTGTTTCTCGGGAAGCAGCTTGAGGAAGCCGGCGAAATCATCCGGGTCGAATTTCTTGGTCGCCATGAACTGCCACAGGATCGGCCCCAGCCGGTCGCCGAGCTCGGTGATCCCCTGACTGAGGAAGCGGGTCACGGATTCCCCGGCTTCGGCCAGCAGCTTGCGGTTGGTGGCAAAGCGGGAGGCCTTGACCGCGAACTGGAAGCCGTCCGGCGCCGTCTTGGCCCAATTGGCGAAGGTCGCCGGCTTCTGGCTACTGTAATAGGTCGAGTTGATTTCGATTGCCGTCAGCTGCTCGGTTGCGAACCGCAGCTGCTTCGCCTTGGCCAGGCGCTCGGGGTAAAAAGTGCCGCGCCAAGGCTCGAAGTCCCAGCCGCCGATACCGACGCGGATCTTATGTTCGCTCATCCTTGAAGGTTGGCGCAGTCGGGGCGCCCGCGCAACGCTCAGTCGGCGAGAAAACGCTGGGCAATGTCGCGGGCGAGGCGGGCAGGGCGGCGCGACACGGCGTCGAGGCAGCACCAGGTGCTTTTGACTTCCGCGAGCACCTCCT
>DASWTR010000224.1:0-3248 GCA_036402035.1 Sphingomicrobium sp. | reverse complement strand
AATCATGCCCTTCACCTCAGGACCCTTGGGCAGCCCTTTCAGATCGGTCGGCAGCTCGCCCGTCACCGTGATCGGGTTGGGGCCATCGGCTTGCTCCTGCGCATAAAGTCCGGTCCAGGCCGGCACCGCAGCCGCGGCCAGCAACAAGGGAACCGTCGATCGTCCGAGAATATTCACTGGTTTTCGTTCCTTCAGATTGGCCCCCCGGCCGCTCCTACCGCCGACTGTTCAGGCCAACCTTGCTGCCAGATGAACGATTTCGGGCACTGTTTAGGTGCCGTTAACTTTATGGCTGATCCGGGCGCGGCGGGCGGCGAGCCGTTGCGGGCGGTATTGCGCTCGGTGCCATCGAAGCCATTCCCGCGGGCCTGATCGCTTTCGATCCTGTCGAGCCCGATCGAAAAACAACTTTCCTACAGCAGCCCATCTGTGCCTTAAGCTCGGCGATGCGGTCGCTGCTCGATTCCGTCCCCCGTCGCTTGGCGTTCCCTGGCCAGGCTCCATCACCTTCTCGCTCGCACGCACAAGTGTGAACATTGTGAACATTCGCGGCCGGTCGCCGGCAGCAGACTGTCGGCCAGGAGCCTGCCCTCGGCTCGATCGAGGGTGACAAAGTTGGTGAAGTGTACAACCCCCGATTGAGGGGTCGAGGAGGTTGACTGCATGTATGCCGCCGATGTCCCGCTGGGCACGCCCTTCTACCACGGCACCAAGGCCGACCTTCGCGTCGGCGACCTGATCACGCCTGGCTATGGCAGCAATTTCGTCGATCGGGCGCTTAAGCATATCTATTTCGCCGCGACGCTGGAGGCGGCGACCTGGGGTGCGGAGCTGGCAAAGGGGGATGGCCGGGGGCGGATCTATATCGTCGAACCTACCGGTGAGTTCGAGGACGATCCCAACCTCACCGACAAGAAATTCCCGGGCAATGTGACCGCGTCCTACCGCAGCCGCGATCCCCTGCGCGTCATCGGCGAGGTCGAGGACTGGGTCGGCCATACACCGGAGCAGCTTCAGGCGATGCGGGACGGCCTCAAGCGGTTGGAGGCGGAGGGGAAGCACCACATCGAAGAATGACGCCGGTAGGAGTTTTTTCACTTCTTCGGCGGAGATTCCGCCGCTGGGAGAAAAACCATGGCCGAACCGCTTCAACAGCCGGTCGAACGCAGGCGCGCGGCGCGGATTGCGCTTCATATCGGCGCGACGCTGCGCGACGGCAGCCGCAAGGCGCCGGCCCGGGTGATCGACATGTCCACCGGCGGCTGCCGGGTCGAATGTTCGACCGTGGTCGCCAACGACAGCATGGTATCGCTGGCCATCGACGGGCTGCAGAGCCAGCGCTGCCGGGTTGCCTGGCACTGCGAGGAATTCATCGGGCTGGAGTTCGAGACGCCGCTCAGCGAGCCGGTGTTCGAGCGACTGATCCAGGGCCAGCAGCAGCTGCCCGAAGCGGCGATCCGCGACCTGCGCAGCATCGCCAGCCGGACCAGCTGGCTGGCGCGCAAGGCGGGGGATCAGGACATCGCCATCCTTGCCGACATCTCGCGCCAGTGCGCCGAGAATGCGGTGATCGAGGGCTTGCGGCTGGGCCGGACGCCAAAGGGCGACTAGGGCGCCGAAGCGGCCCGCGCTTTCAGGCCGCCCGCGCGAACTCGTCTAGCAGCTCGGGGATCCCGCCCGCCTGCTCGATCCGTTCGAGGAGCGCGCCGCGCGGCAGCTCCACCTTGAGCGCCCAGGCCAGCACGGCTTCGAATTGCCGGATGGTGGCGGCGTCGCAGACCCCGTCGAACGCCAGCTTGGCAACCGGCGCCATCGGCGCGCGAAGCTGGATCTTCAGCCCCTGCGCTTCGACCAGGCGAAGATATTCCTCGGGACTGGATTCGGCATCGATCGCGAAATCATAGGCGGCGCTCAGCCCCTGATGAAGCGCCTGGGTGGCGCGCAGCTGGGCCTGCCGGGCCTCGTCGGCCTTGGCCTGAACTTCAGTGAGTTTGCTTTGCAAATTTCCCTCCATTGCTGGCGCGGGTTGCGGTGCGGAATCGGATTCAGCGGCGGCCTCTACCGGCATTTCGCCGAGAGGCGGGGTCACGGCAGCCGGTTCGGGCTCAGGCACCGCCTCTTCCAACTCGAGCGGCGGCTCGCCGGCGATGGACTCCTCGGCAACAGGCTCGGCAGTCTCCGGTTCGGTCGCCTCGGTCTCGGCAACCGAAGGTTTGCCCAATGGCTCGTCGTCGGAGAGATCGATGCTGACCACGTCGTCGGCCTTGATGCCCTGCCCGTAGAATCCGGTCAGGCTGGCGATACCCTCGATCAGCTTCGAAAAGCCCGGACTGCTCTTGCCGGCTCCTTCCTCGAAAGGTTCCTCGCCGTTCGAATCGTGGCGGGCCTCAATGGCTTCAATAGGTTCAACGTCTTCCACGGGTTCGAGTGGCGCGGAAGTCTCGTCGGGCGCCACTTCAGGCTCAACGGGAATATCGACCGCGGCCTCTGGCCCCTCCGCGACGGCTTGCTCGGGCTCCGGCGTTTCGGCCACCGGATCGGGTTCGGGAGCCTTGACGGCCTTGGCACCGCTCCTCTCGACGCTGGCGAAAGCGTAGACATAATCGACCCAGGACCCGCAGCTGCTCAGCGGGAGCAAGGTAATCCAGCAGCGGGTCATGGCGCCGTCGGCGGCCGTGAAACTGTCTTCGAAGGCAAGGAAATCGCGCGAGATGGCGACGATCGGCAATTTCTTGGCGATACAGCCGAGGATCGAGGGATTGGGCGCGTCGATGATCCGCTGGACGCCAGCCTCGCTTTGGAGCGCTTCGCCGAGGTGACGGATTTCGGCGTCCTGACCGCCGCCGATCAGCTCCAGCAGGATCGAGCTCGGCCCGGCATCGGAGATTTCGAGCGGATCGAGGTCGTGGAGAGGCGGGAATTCCTTGTCGCCGCGGATCGACAGCCAATAGTCGAGCACGGAGGCATGCCGTGCCCGTTCGGCCGGTTTGATCGTCCGGAAGGCGGTCAGCAGTCCGTCCGCCGTCGGCGCTGCGGCCGCTTCAATGCCCGACTCGGGCGCTCCCATCGCATCCTCCGCTGCTTGTCAGCGAAGGTTCTGCGCCGCTCTTCTTAGGAAAGGGTAAAACTGCGGCATCACTTGCTCGTCGGCCGTCGCGCACCGATATCAACCGTACCATGGTACGACATCGCGATACGATCGGCGGACTGGCGAACGCGGCCGGAGTGGGCGTGGAGACGGTGCGCTA
>DASWTR010000223.1:0-3192 GCA_036402035.1 Sphingomicrobium sp. | reverse complement strand
ATATCGTTGGCGCCCGAATTCTGCATCGCGTCGGCGTTCACCGCCGTGACCGCGATCGGAACGTCCTGGAGGATTTGCCGGCGGCCTTGCGCCGTCACGACGATCACATCGCTGTCATCGGTCGCGGCGGCCTCGGTCGGCGATGGCGCTTCAGCCGTCGCCGCATCCGACGGCGTCGTCGCATCTTCCTGGGTGGCGGTATTCTCCTGCGCATAGACAGGCATCGACAAGGCGGCCAAGCCAGCCGAGAGCAGCCACATCGACTTGCGCATCTAATTCTCCCCTATGTTCCGTCTTGTTGTTTGGGGGGCAGAATAAGTCGACAAGGCGGATCAAGGAAAGCGAACGGCCCGCCGAACCGCGAAAAACGGCGGACTTGCGACAGAAATGTCACATGTCGCGACGCAACATGAAAAAGGCGCGGCTGCCGTAACGGCAACTCGCGCCCTTTTGAGCCAAATCGGTTAGCGACGTTACTTGGGCGCAATCACCATCAGCATCTGGCGGCCTTCCATGCGCGGATGCTGCTCGACCTTGGCCTTCTCGGCCGTGTCCTCGGCAACGCGCTGAAGCACCGCCATGCCAAGCTGGTTGTGCGCCATTTCGCGGCCGCGGAAGCGCAGGGTCAGCTTGACCTTGTCGCCTTCCTCCAGAAACTCGAACACCTTGCGCATTTTGACCTGATAGTCGTGGTCGTCGATGTTCGGACGCATCTTGATCTCCTTGATCTCCTGCGTCTTCTGGCGCTTGCGCTGCTCGTTGGCCTTCTTCTGCGCCTCATATTTATAGCGGCCGATGTCGAGGAACTTGGCGACGGGCGGGTCGGCACCGGGGCTGATCTCGACCAGGTCGAGACCGACTTCCTGGGCCTGTTCGAAGGCTTCGCGCGTATACATAACGCCCAGATTTTCGCCATTTTCATCAATCACCCGGACCTTGGGGGACTGGATGAACTGGTTGTAGCGAGGACCGGTGAAAGCCGGCGGCGTCATCGATCGACGCGGGGTGGGCGGTGGTATAGCGCAATCTCCTTAGAGTCGTTGGTGTGAGCGCGAATTAGGGGTTTCCCCGGCGGATGAAAAGGGCAGGCGTCCGGCCGGCACCATTTTTGCCGCGCGCTGTGGCGGCCAGGCGTCAAATAATGCTTGCCGGATCGATGGTTAGGCGGACGCGGCCCGGCGCGCCCGATCGCGGGCGAGGGCCACATGCTTGGCGATCGAACGGAAGAAGGTCAGGTCTTCGGGATCGAACCGGCGCCGTTCGCGGCTGGCGAAGGATAAGGTGCCGAGCAGGCGGTCGCCGACGATCAGCGGCTCGCAGGCATAAGCATTGATGCCGGCCGAGCGGACCAGGTCGGCCATTGGGTCCAGCGTCTTTTGAATGTCGGTGACGTGCATCGCCTGGCGCGAAATCGCGACCGTGCCGCAAACGGCTTGCCCGAAATCGAGCGTCAGGCAGCGCTGGATCATGTCGCGGTCGAAGCCCTCCATGAAGCCGAGCTTCATGCCCTCACCCAAATCCGTGACGATATAGCCGAGCGTCGCGTCGACGATCCGCTCTTCGGCCAATCCACGATAGAGCGCGGGCATGACCTCGCGATCGATATCCTGGCCGGCAAGAAGACGAGCTGCCAAGTCGGCCAGGAGTTCGCCGCGGCGCTGCTGAAGACGGGCCTTTGAGGTTGGTTCGGCGCGCTGCACCGCCTCTCCGGCCTCACCCTTCGCGATTGTTGAGCTGTCACCGACCATATCGCCTCCCGGCGGCAATAGATTCGGCTCGACGCAGCTTACTCCAGCAAGTTCCCAAGCGGGAGTCCGCGACTCGCGGAATTGTCCCTGTTTGGACCGGATCAGGTCAGCGGCCAGAGCCTGTCGACCGGTCGTTCCAGCACCCTCGATGCGACTGTATGCAGGTTGGCCGGCGCCAATCGGCCGGCCTGGACCGCCTTGCCGAGCCAGGCCTCGATCGACCCGCCGGCCTCGACCCATTTGTCCTGGCGAAGCAGACCATAGAAGCCGGCGGCGAGAACGTGCATGCCGTCGTCCGCTTTGCGCCAGCGATCGGCGGGGTTGCGGCCGACGCCAAGCGCCTCGCTGATCAATTGATCGAGCGCTTCGGCCAAATCCTCGTCGAGCAGGCCGTCGAGGCTAGTGTAGCCCCATTTCGGGTCATGTTCCCGGACGATGCGCATGATCAGCGGATCCCGCTCCAGCACCGCCAGCGCCGAACGCGCCGCTGCGCCATCCATCGGCACCGGCGGATGGAGCATCTCATGAGCGGCGATGCGCACGGTGGTTGCAGTGTCGTAGTCGCCGGACTGGAGGAAGGTCTGGCCCTGCACCTTGACGCCATGCGGTTTCGACCAGCGGAGCAGAACCACCTCGATGGTCGGATCGAACGTCCGGCCGGTCAGCTTCTCCTGCCAGCGAATCACGTCATAGCCGGCAAGAGCGCGCGCGGTGTCGCGAACCTGGCCTTCAAGGTCGGCGGCGAGCTGTTGGCGGAAAGCCGGAAAGCCGGCGTCGCGCAGGCCGACGAAGACGGCGCGGATGCGGGCCGCGCGCGGCGCGAACCAGGCCCAATCTTTCTCGTCCCAGTAGCGGCTCGCCTGGTAGGAAGGGAGAACCCTGCTTTCCGATGCAGCCAGGACATCGATCAATTGATCGAGCGTGTCGGCTCGCGAACCCGATGTCACCGAGGCAAGCGCCGGCCAGAACAGACCGAAACCCGATTTGTCAGCTTCTTCCCACAGACGCGCCACATCCGCGCGCACCGGTTCCGGCAGTTTGGGCGCGAATGCGGCGACATCGGCGGCGTAATAATCGCTGTAAAAGGAGCGGCCCGAGAGCGGGCCGAGAAAGGCGATCGCATCGAACGCTTCGGAGCTGCGCACGCGCCATAGGGTGCGCGAAGGCGAGCCCTGGGCAGTGACTTTGGGCGCGGCGAGCGCGATCAGCGTGGCGGCGATAAACTGACGACGGTCCATGCCGGCCGAGCTAGCGAGCCAGCGCGTACCCGGCTTGAACGGACTTTGCCCGGAGGCCGGCGGGTGTCAGGCCGGTCATTGCGGCAATCACCCGCGACATGTGCGCCTGATCCGCGAAACCGAGCTCGGCGGCCAACGATGCCAGGCCGCCCTGCCAAGATGGCAGCCGCTGCGCGGCACGCCGAGCCCGGGCTTCGAGGCGAAAC
>DASWTR010000222.1:0-3182 GCA_036402035.1 Sphingomicrobium sp. | reverse complement strand
GAATTTCATGTTGCGGGCGTGACTCCCCTTTGATTCAATATGAACGGGGGGTGGGATTTTGGTTAACAGATTGGCAACCCAATCGACCGCATGATCCTACCTGAGGTTTAAGGAGTCGGGGATCATGTCGACCAAGACGAGTCAGCCTGCCGGGGGCGCGCTGCTCATTTCGGAGATGAAGGAGTTCGCCTCCTTTCCGAAGGCGACCCAGCGCTACATCCGCCGTTCGCTGGATGTCGCCTACGGTCGTTCGGACCCGCTCGAGACCTGGGCGCGCGACGCGATCGAGGCTGCGGCGATCGGTGCCCAGGCCCGCTTCTACAAGCAGATCGACCATCTCCGCATGCAGATCCCGGACGACAGCGGTCTCGACATGATCGAGCCTTTCCTGGGCATGCTGGTGACCCTGGCCGCATTCGATCTTGGCCAGGATCGGCTGCAGAATTTCGCCGCGTTCCGCTTCCTCTACGAGCGGCTGCTCGGCGCGGGTGTCCGGCCGTGGCTGCCAGCCGCTTTCTGCGCCGCTGCCGCACTGCCGCACCTCCACCCAGACCGTCGCCGCGTGCTGCTCCAGTCGATCAGCGAAAGCGCCGCGACTGCGCCAGGCTGGTCGACCCGCGAGCCGGTGTTCTGGCCGGAGTGGGTCGAGAAGGTTGATATTGCTGCGGCAGCGTAAGCCAAGCCGCCGAGCGCAGCGAAAGATTTGCGCAGCAAATATTGAGTAGCGCGAAGAGACGGCGCAGCGCTCGGCCGACGACCGCCGTAGGCGTGTCGATCGACGTCACGAATTTACTTCGTGACGGCGCTACGCCGGCATCTTCACCGACGGATAGATTTCAGCCAGCTCGGCAAGGCTACTCCGCGCATTCTTGTGATGCACGAAAATCCCGCCAGCATTCTCCCATTTGTCGCGATGGTCAGCGCGGTCGTCGACCAGCACGTCGGCGCCCTTCATGTGCCGGAACTTGTCGCGCGCCATACAGGTGATGATGTGGGTCCCAGGGAAATGTTCTTCGGCCCAGCGCACCTTCTGCGGCGCCGCCCAATTGCCGAGCGGAAGGCCGGTCAGGATGATCGGGTCGAGATGGGCCACCGCCTCATAAAGTAAGCGCGCGTCGGCCATCAGCGGCAGGGTCGCGTAGAAATCGCGAGCGCGGGAAATACGACGCCAGAATTCGCGTTTGCCGTAACGCTCCTCGAACGCGCGCGACGACATGCCGAGCACCTCGCGCGCGCCGGCGTCGAAATCGGCCAGCACCCCATCGCAGTCGAGGAACAGCTGCCGGGTCATGGGAAGCGCGCCGGCTCCAGCTTGACCGGTATCGTTTCGTCGAACCGCGACCAGCCGCGCTCCTTCAGCACGTCATTGCTCTCGCGCGCCTTGCGACCCTTGGCCTTGTCGAGCGACCAGGTGATATGGAAGGTCGAACCGTCGGGGCGGTCGGTGGTCCCGTCGATGGCCACAACCATGCACTCCAGGCTCTCTTTGTCGTCGGCATGACCGACGATCGCCGCATCGACGGGGCTGGGTAGCGGATCGGCCTTGGCGTCGGTTTTCAACGTGACATGGTCGGCGATGGCATCGGCGTAGCGCGGTGGAAAACGTCCTAGCAATTGCTCACGCTGGCTGCGATCGAGCTTCCAGCCGACGACGCTTCCGGGACTGCCCATGCCCGATCAATCGCCGAGGCGCGTCCCGGTTCCTAGCCGCTCGACCAGCTCCGCCGCGAATTCGCTCAGCGTGTCATCCCGCGCGCCGAGGATGGCGATGCGATCGCCGGGCAGGGCTTCGCGCAACATCTGCTCGCCGATCGCGGCGCGCTGCGGAACATGCTCGGCATTCCCGCCGGCCTCACGGATCGCCGTCGCCAGCCAATCCGATCCACGCGATTTGTCGGTGGTGCCGCCCTGATAGACCGGATCGGGCAGGAACAGCCGGTCGCCTTCGCGCATGCCACGCGCGAAGGATTGGGCCAGCTGCTCGCCCATCTTGGCAAGCGGCCCGTAGCCATGCGGCTGGAACATGATCAGCAAACGGCCGGGCTGCGCGGTCAGCGTCGCCAGGGTCGCGTCGATCTTGTCGGGGTTGTGCGCGAAATCGTCGATCACCGTGACGCCGCCGGCAACACCCACGGTTTCGAGACGGCGCTTGAGGCCGGCGAAGCGGGCGAGGGCGGGTGCGGCCTCCGCCAACTGGATGCCCAGCGCGTGGATGGCGCCGAGCGCGGCCAGGGCGTTGAGCGCATTGTGGCGGCCGGGGACCGCCAGCCGCACCTCATGCTGTTCCTCCCCAAGCGTCGCGGTAAAGCGAACGCCATCCGACAGCAGCTCCAGGTTGCGGCCGATCAGTGTGGCGTTGGGGCTGTCGAAACCGAAGCCGATCAGCCGGTCTTCCGGCAGGCAATCGGCGATCAGCCGCGTCTCGGCATCGTCGAGATTGACCACGGCTTTCTCCGCCGCTCCGAGGAAGCCGGTGAACAGCGCTCGCAGCTCGTCCATCTCCTTATGGTCGAGGCTGATGTTGCCGAGTACCGCCACCGTCGGCCGATAGAGGGCGATCGAGCCGTCGCTTTCGTCGACCTCGCTGACGAACAGCTCGGGATCCCCCACCAGTGCGGAGGCGAACGGTGCGCTGGGCGACACGAAATTCTTCATCACCGCGCCGTTCATCACGGTTGGCTGCCGATGAAGCGCGTGCAGGATCCAGCCGACCATGCCGGTGACGGTCGACTTGCCGCTGGTCCCGCCGACGGCGATGCTCCGCTGCGCCTCGTTGAGTAGCTGGGCCAGCAGTTGCGGGCGGGTCAGTTGCTCCAGCCCAAGTTCCCGGGCGCGGACCACGTCGGGAATCGACTCCTCGACCGCCGCCGAAGTGACCAGGGTCATACCGTCCTTGAGGCCCGACCCGTCCTGCGGCACCAGCCCGATACCGAGGGAGCGGAGATATTCGAACTTGCTGCCGAGCCGCCCGGCGTCGAGCGAACGGTCGGACCCGGCGACCCGCGCCCCGCCGGCGCGGAGGATGGCGGCAAGCGGCAGCATCCCGCTGCCCCCGATTCCGCAGAAGAAATATTGGTCGGTCATTCGCGCGACGGCCTAGGCGGGGACGCGGCCATGTGCAATTCAGCAGCGCATGAAAATTGCCGTCGTTGCGCCAAGCTGCACCCTAAGGCCGGAGGCGG
>DASWTR010000221.1:0-2661 GCA_036402035.1 Sphingomicrobium sp. | reverse complement strand
TCCCGGACCGGCCGAACTGCCCGCCGCAACCGCCGCATCGGTCGTCGCATCGACTGCGTCGAGGTTGCGCAATGATGTTTGCTGAGTCGTCACGATGCTTCCTCCGGATCGGTTAGTTGAAGAGTCCGCGCACCCGGCGATTGCGCAGCCACAGGCCGCCCCAGATCATCGCGCCTAGGTAAACGCCGAACAGCGTGTGGCTGAACAGCGGACTGTCGACCCGGAGGTGGGTGGCAACCGCGCCGCCGAGATAGCCGGTCAGCAGCACGGCCCCCAGGATCGCCGTGCGCGGCCAGACATAGAGAGCGGTGCAGATCGCCAGGATTGCGCCGAGCAGCCGATAAAAGCCGGTTTCGGCAGGAAGCCCGAGCGGCGGCGAATAGGCGATCATCGTCTCGGGCGCGATCAGCTTGCCTGCCGCATCCGCGATCAGAAACAGGGCGGCAAGAATGCTGAGCCCCCAGCCGACTCGCTGGCCCATGATTCCCGATGCGCCCGGCCGTTCGTCGTAAATCGCCACGCTGACCATTTTCGCCTCCTGCGACTCGATTCGACTTGCTTTTTATAACCGATATGCATATATTGCAACTATGCAGTTAGAAAATGTAACTAAGCAGGTCAAAAGCGAGCAAAAGCGGGGCTATGACGATGCTTGCGGCGTGGCTCATGCGCTGGAGTTGATCGGCGAGCGCTGGGCTCCCCTGGTATTGCGCGAGCTGATGTTCGGCCCCCGCCGCTTCTCTGACCTCAAGGCCGACCTGCCGGGGATCAGCGCCAATGTCCTCACCCAGCGGCTCGGTGAGCTCGAGGAGCGCGGGCTAGTCCGCAAGACCAAGCTGCCACCGCCGGCGTCGGTTCAGGTGTACGAAGCGACTCCTTGGGGTCTCGAGGCGGCGCCGGTGATCCGGGCGCTCGGCCGCTGGGCGGTACGAAGCCCCCGCCACGACCCCGAACAGTTCGTCAGCGCCGTGTCGATCATGATGTCGATGCAGACCATGTTCGATGCCGACCGCGCGCAGGGGATCGAGGCCCGGATCGGCTTCCGCTTCGGCGACCTGGCCTTCACGGCTGATATCGCTGGTGGCGAACTCGACATTCGTCGGGCTGAACCCGAAGGCGCCGATCTCATTTTCCGCGGGACGCCCGATCTGGTCGCCGGCGTGCTCTACGGCGGGGCACCGCTAGATATCATCGAGTTTGACGGAGACCGGCAGCTCGCCGAGCGTTTTGCCACCCTCTTTCCACTGCCGCCCAAGGTCGAATGAGGCTGTTATTGAGTGTTGGCACCGCTCCGGGCTAAAGGCGCGGCCTATGACCGAAATCCCCAACGTCACGCTGGACAGCCGCTCCGACACCATCCTCGCCACGCCCGACAAGGTGGTGAAGGTGCGCGACGCGTTCGGCGTCGACAGTGACCTCGAGGTGCCGGCGTTCAGCGAGGCGGATGAGCGCGTCCCCGACCTCGATCCTGCCTATGTGTTCGATCCGGACACCACCCTCGCGATCTGCGCCGGTTTCGCGCGCAATCGCCGGGTGATCGTCCAGGGCTACCACGGCACCGGCAAATCGACCCACATCGAGCAGGTCGCGGCGCGGCTGAACTGGCCGATGATCCGCATCAACCTCGACGCGCATATCAGCCGCATCGACCTGGTCGGCCGCGATGCAATCGTGCTTCAGGACGGGCAGCAGGTGACCGAGTTCCGCGAAGGCCTGCTTCCCTGGGCGCTGCAGCACCCGGTCGCGCTGGTGTTCG
Source organism: Sphingomicrobium sp. (assembly GCA_036402035.1). Lineage (GTDB taxonomy): Bacteria > Pseudomonadota > Alphaproteobacteria > Sphingomonadales > Sphingomonadaceae > Sphingomicrobium. The sequence goes on along the minus strand of DASWTR010000221.1, from coordinate 905 downwards.
ACGAATATGACGCCGGCCGTCCGGACGTGATGTTCGTCATTCAGCGGGTGCTGGAGACCGACGGCAAGCTCACCCTGCTGGACCAGAACCGGGTGATCCGGCCCAACCCCTGGTTCCGCCTGTTCGCCACCACCAACACGATCGGCCTGGGCGATACGAGCGGCCTCTATCATGGCACCCAGGCGATCAACCAGGCGCAGATGGACCGCTGGAATCTGGTCGCTACGCTCAATTACCTGCCGGCCGAGACCGAGGCGCAGATCGTGCTCGCCAAGTCGGGCGAATATGACCGCGACGGCGGCAAGGAAGAGGTTGGCAAGATGGTCCAGGTCGCCAACCTGTCGCGGCAGGGCTTCATCAATGGCGACATTTCGACCGTGATGAGCCCGCGTACGGTCATCAGCTGGGCGCAGAATGCGCTGATCTTCGGCGACATCGGCTTCGCCTTCCGCGTGAGCTTCCTCAACAAGTGCGATGAATCCGAGCGGCCGCTGATCGCCGAATATTATCAGCGTGTGTTCGGCACGGATCTGCCGGAAAGCATCGCTCACCGGGCATAAAAAAGGGCCCCGCCGCGAGGGATCGCGACGGGGCCCTTTTTCGGGCCTATCTTACAGCACGAAGTCGGTGCCCTGCAGCGCAAAATAATTGGCGATGTTGATCGAAAAATCGGCCAATCCGTCGCCGTTCGTGTCGCCCTGGACGAACCCGCCTTCATAGCGAAGCTGGCCGGCCACTCCGCCAAAGTCCTCACCGCCGATGAAGGCGAAGCCCTGGTCGCCGTCGAGGATGACGTCAGCGTCGATGCCGCTGAGGTCGATCTTGTCCCCGGCGGCAAAGTCCATGATCCGGTCGATCGCATCGGTAGTCAGGAACTGGAAGATGTCGTTTCCAGCTCCGCCGGT
>DASWTR010000220.1:0-15104 GCA_036402035.1 Sphingomicrobium sp. | reverse complement strand
CCGGTCGAGCGGACCCCGATCCGGTTGGACCAATTGATGTCCGGGCAGGTGCCGAGGATTTCGAGCTGATAGTTCCGACTTGCGCCGACCCTGACGATCACCGTGTCCCGATCAACTGCGTGGAAGCTGTTGACCTGCGACGCGAGGAAGCATTGCCGACCAGCGCTGTTCATCCCCTGCGCGGTGCGGGGCGGTGCAGGCGTGCAGGCGATCAACAACGCTGTCGAGGCGGCCGCGGTGGCGAAAAGCCGGCATCTGGCTGGATTTGGCATGGCCGGTCTCCTTCCGAACGTTGAAAGCGCGATCGCCTAGCCTTGTTCCTTCTCGCCGCTCTGCGCTTCGAACCATTCCGCCGCCTCACGGACGCGCTGCGCGTCCTCGGGCTTCATCACCAGCACCGCCTCCCGCGTCGCGACGATCACCAGCCCCTCAACCCCGATTGCCGCCACCATGGGGCCGTTGGAGCGCACCAGCGTATCCTTGCAATCGATCGCCAGCACGTCGGACGCCAAGGCGTTTCCGGCCTCGTCCTTGTCGGAAGCGTCAACCAGCGACTGCCAGCTGCCGATGTCGGACCAGCCCATGCTGACCGGCACCACCGACACACGATCCGAATGTTCCATCACCGCATAGTCGATCGACTTGGCGGGCGAACGCGCGAAGGACTCTTCATCAATGCGTATGACCCCCGCCTCACGCTCGGCGTTATCCAGCGCTTCGCGCGCCGCGTCGAGGATCGCCGGGGCATGCCGCTCCAGCTCTGCCCGCCAGGTTCGCGCTGAAGCCAGGAAGATGCCGGCGTTCCAATAATGCCCGCCCTGCTCGATCATTTGCTGCGCCCGTTCAAGCGGCGGCTTTTCGACAAACCGGGCAACCGGCCGGACGCCTTCCCCGCCGGCAGCGGCGATATAGCCGAAACCGGTCGCCGGATGGTCCGGCTCGATCCCGAACGTGACGATCCTGCCCGCCTCCGCCGCTTCCCGCGCCAGGCCGACCGCGGTGTGGAACGCGGCGCGGTCACGGATGTGATGATCGCTTGGGCTGACCAGCAGCAGCTCATCCTCATCCGCAAGGCAGGCGGCGAGCGCGATCGCGGGCGCGCTGTCGCGCTTGCACGGTTCCAGGACGAGTGTCGCCCTCTCGCCGAGGACCGCGCGCAAATCCTCTTCCTGTGCGCGGTTGGCGACGATGATCGGATCGGAGAATTGCTCGCCGAAGCGTTGGAGCGTCTGTTCGAATAGGGTGCTGCTGCCCAGCAGCGGCAGCAAATGCTTGGGCCGTTGAATGGTCGACAGCGGCCATAGTCGCGTCCCCGCTCCGCCGGCCAAAATCACCGGGCGGATCGCCCGCCCCCCCATCGCTTCACTCATGGTACCTCCTATGGGCATAACGGCGCGGACGCACCACCGTTCACATTTCCTTTGTAAAATTTTGCGACACCCCCTCATATGTCGGTGGAATTGACAGTGGGGGTTCGATGGAGGCGCTGATCTCCTTCTGGACGCATGCGCTCGCCGCCGCGCTGTTCGCCTCGCTGACCGTGTGGGAGCTGCGGCGAGGGCTTGGCGAGAGCGAGCAGCGCATGTTGCTCGCGGCCTTTGCGCTGACCGCCTGCTGGGCGTGGCTCACCGCCGTCGCCCCGACGACGATGCTGGCGGCTTACTCCGAAACCGCCCGCAACCTGGTGTGGGTCGGCGTGCTGTATCGGCTCGCTGGCATCGACAGCAGCGAGGAGCAACGCGGCGTGAAGCCCGTCTATGCCGCGGTCGCGGCGGTGCTGGGCATTCAGCTGGTAGTCGACGCGCTGCCGCTGGTGGTCAACACCGACATGATCAGCCGTGGTCATGCGTTGATCGTGACGGCCATCATCCTCCGCCTCACCGCGGCGGCCGGCGCGCTGGTACTGGTGCACAACCTTTATGGCCAGGCGGCTCCGTCGAGCCGCGGCAACATCAGGCTCGCCTGCCTGGCGCTGGCGGCGATGTGGGCCTACGACCTCAACCTCTACACCATCGCCTATTTCGACCCCTCGTCCGCCCAAGGCCTGTTCAACTGGCGTGGCATGGTGGTTGCGGTGGCCGCGCCGCTGTTCGCGATCGGCGGGATGGGGGACGATCGGTGGCGGATCCGGCTGTCCCGCGCCGCGACCTTCCAGAGCCTGTCGCTGCTGGCCATCACCGCCTATGTCGCGGTCATGGCGGTACTGGTCACCGCCTTGCGCGGCTCCGGCTTCGACTGGACCCGCGCGCTGCTGATCATCCTGCTGGCGACGATGACCATCGGCGCGATGATCATGCTCCCGTCGAGCCGGGCGCGCGGCTGGGCCAAGGTCAAGATCGCCAAGCATTTCTTCGAGCATCGCTACGACTATCGGACCGAATGGCTGCGCTTCACCCAGACGATCGGCGCGACCGGCCCCAAGGCGCCGCCGCTCGGCCAGCGGGTGATCAAGGCGTTCGCCGACATCCTCGACGCTCCCGGCGGGCTGCTGTTGGTCACCGACGAGAACGGCATCATCGAGCCAGCCGCGGAGTGGAACTGGTCGGGCAGCGCCAATCCCGGCGCGGCGATCCCCAACGCCGAAGCGCTTGCCTTCTGGCTGTCGGTCGGCGCGGAAGGACGGATCATCGACTTCGACGCGCTCGGCGGAGGCTGGGCCGACGCCCGCGACCGGGAGATCGACATCCCGCAGCCGCTGCTCGGCGAGGAGCAGGCCTGGACGGGCGTACCGCTCATCCATGACGACAAGCTGGTCGGCCTGGTACTGCTGGCCGCGCCGGATTACCGGCGGCCGCTCGACTGGGAGGATTTCGACCTGCTGCGGACCGCGGGACGCCAGGCCGCCTCCTCGCTGGCCGAGGCCAACGCCCAGCAGACCCTGATGAATTCCCAGCGGTTCGAGGATTTCAATCGCCGGTTCGCCTTCATCCTCCACGACGTGAAGAATCTGGTCAGCCAGCTGTCGCTGCTGTCGCGCAACGCCGAGCGCCATGCCGACAATGCCGAGTTCCGGGCGGACATGGTCGCGACCCTCAAGGGCTCGGTGGGCAAGATGAACGACCTGCTGGCGCGGCTTGCTCCGACCCCCGACCAGCGCCCGGCCAAGCCCGAGCCGACCCCGCTCCGCGCGCTGGTCGCATCCGCCATCGCCGCCAAGCGCGGCGACCATGAGGTGATGCTGCTAGGCGACGGCAATTTGTGGGTCATGGCCGATCCGCTGCTGCTGGAGCAGGCGATCGGCCACCTCGTCCAGAATGCGGTCGATGCCAGCACTCCGCTGCAGCCGATCAGCGTCCGGATGGCCGGCGACGGCGGCCAGGTGACCATCACCATCAGCGATTGCGGCACCGGCATGGACGCCGACTTCGTCCGCACCCGGCTGTTCCAGCCATTCGCCTCGACCAAGGCGGGCGGCTTCGGAGTCGGCGCCTTCGAGGCCAAGAGCCTGGTGTCGGCGATGGGCGGCCGGCTGACCGTCGAGAGCAAGCCCGGCGAGGGCAGCCTGTTCACCATCATCCTTCCCGCCGCCGAAGCGGCGCCAGAACCCAAACGGAAAAGCGCATGAGTAGCGAGACCGAGCTCCCCGTCCTGTTGATCGTCGAGGATGACGAAGGCCTGCAGCGACAGCTGAAATGGGCCTATGAAGGCTATCAGGTGATCGGCGCGGCCAACCGCGCCCAGGCGATCGAAATGCTGAGGCTGCACGAGCCGGCAGTGGTGACGCTCGACCTCGGCCTGCCGCCCGATCCCGACGGCACTACCGAGGGCTTTGCCACCCTGACCGAGATCCTCAGCCTGAAACCGGACACGAAGGTCATCGTCGCTTCCGGACATGGCGCCCGGGAAAGCGCGCTCAAGGCGATCGCGCTCGGCGCCTATGACTTCTACCGGAAGCCGGTCGATATCGACGAGCTCGGCCTGATCGTCGGCCGCGCCTTCCACCTGCACGAGATCGAGGAGGAGAATCGCCGGCTGGAGGCAAACGGCGGCGGCGCGGCAATGGGCGCGCTGCTCACTGGCAGCCCGGAGATGGTCAAAATCGTTCGCACCGTCGAGCGGGTCGCCTCGGCCGACGTCTCGGTCATGCTGCTCGGCGCATCGGGCACTGGCAAGGAGTTGCTGGCCCGCGCCGTTCACGAGAAATCGCCCCGCGCCAAGGGCGAGTTCGTCGCCATCAACTGCGCCGCGATCCCCGAGAACCTGCTCGAGGCCGAACTGTTCGGCTACGAGCGCGGCGCCTTCACCGGGGCGATCAAGACCACGCCCGGCAAGATCGAGCTGGCGCAAGGCGGGACGTTGTTCCTCGACGAGGTCGGTGACATTCCCTTGCCGCTACAGGTCAAGCTGCTGCGCTTCCTGCAGGAGCGGGTGATCGAACGGATCGGCGGCCGCGCCGGAATCGCGGTCGACACCAGGATCGTCTGCGCCACCCACCAGGATCTCGACGCGATGATCGCCGGGGGTCGTTTCCGCGACGATCTTTATTATCGCCTGGCCGAGATCGTCGTCAAAATCCCGAGCCTGGCCGAGCGCGCTGGGGATGCGGTGCTGCTCGCCCGCAACTTCGTCGCTCGCTTCGCGCGGGAGATGAACCCGAAGGTCCAGGGGCTATCGGCCGATGCGACCGGGGCGATCGACGATTATTCCTGGCCGGGCAACGTCCGCGAGCTGGAGAACCGCATCAAGCGCGCGGTGATCATGGCCGACGGAAAACAGGTCACCGCCGCCGACCTCGACCTGCCCGGAGCGAAGGACGCCGAGGCGGAACCGCTACCGATCAATCTCCGCGCGGCGCGTGAGCAGATCGACCGGCGGGTGATCCGCCAGGCGCTGACCCGCACGGAGAATAATATTTCCGGCGCGGCCAAGTTGCTCGGCATCAGCCGACCGACGCTCTACGACCTGATGAAGCAATATCGTCTGCAAGCGTAAGGCTACGTTCGACAAAGGAGCTTGCGGCGACGCGCGCCGACCCTATCGTTCCGCCGGATCAGCGAGCGGAGGGATAAGATGGACCGTCGTGAATTTCTGTGGACGGGCGGCGCCGCCCTGACCCTACCCTTGCTTGGCGGCGGGCCCGCGCTGGCCTTCCAGGCGGCCGGCGGCAGCGGCGACGCAGCGCTCAATGCAGTGTTCGAGCGCATTTTCCAGGAACAGGTGCGGACGTCACCGACCACCGCGACCTTCCTCGGCCTCGACAAGGGCGAGCTGGCGCCGCTGCGCTCCAGGCTCGACACGCGGCCAGTGGCGCAAGCCCGCCGCGAGGAAGCCGCCCGGACCGACAAGTTCATCTCCTGGCTGGAAGCCATTCCCGAAACCGGCCTGTCGGACAGCGCGAAACTCAACCGCGAAGTGGTGCTCTGGGACCAGCGGACCAGCAACGTCGGGCCAAAACAGTTCGACATCTCCAACCCGCAAAGCCCCTATGAAGTCAGCCAGCAGGACGGCTCCTACTTCTCGATCCCCGACTTCCTGCATAGCGCGCACACCATCGACAATGCCGCCGACGCCGAGGCCTATCTGTCCCGGCTCGAGCAGTTCGCGACCGTGCTCGACAATGAAACCGCCGAAACGCGCCGGCAGGCCGGGCGCGGTTTCCTGGCGCCCGGCTGGTCGCTCGACCTGGCGCTGAAGCAGATGCAGGAGCTGCGGGCGCCCGCCCCTGCCCAGAGCACGATGGCGGATAGCGTCGCCAGCCGCGCCGCCGCCAAGAATATCGGCGGCGACTGGCGCGGCCGGGCAGCAAAGATCATCGCCGACAAAGTCTATCCCGCGCTCGACCGCGAGATCGCCGGCCTGACCGCGCTCCGCCCGACCACCCGACCGGGCGACGGCATCTGGCGCGTTCCGAACGGCGACGCGATCTACGCGGCCGCGCTGGCGGAGGCGACGACGACCAACTACACCGCCGACGAAATTCATCAGATCGGCGTGCAACAGGTGGCCGAGATCAGCGCCGATCTCGACAAGATCCTGCGTTCCGCGGGGCTCACCAGCGGCACGGTCGGCGAGCGGCTGACCGCGCTCAACAGCCGGCCCGAGCAACTCTATCCCAACACCGACGCGGGCCGCGAACGGCTGATCGCCGACCTCAACGAGGGCGTGAAGGCGATGTACGCCAAGCTGCCGCAGGCATTCGCGACGCTGCCCAAGCAGCCGCTCGAAATCCGCCGCGTGCCGCCGGAAATCCAGGACGGCGCCTCCAACGGCTATTATCGACAGGCGACGCTCGATGGCTCGCGCCCGGCGATCTACTTCATCAATCTGAAGAGCACCGCCGACTGGCCCAAATATTCGCTGCCGGCGCTGACCTATCATGAAGGCGTTCCGGGCCACCATCTGCAGCTCAGCATTGCCCAACTGGCCGGCGAGCTGCCGATGCTCCGCCGCATCGCCTTCTACTCGGCCTATGGCGAAGGCTGGGCGCTCTACTCGGAACAGCTGGCGGATGAGCTCGGCGGCTTCAGCGACATCGAGCGCGCCGGTTATCTGCAGAGCTTCCTGTTCCGCGCCGAGCGGCTGGTGGTCGACACCGGCCTCAACCACAAGCGCTGGACCCGCGAACAGGCGATCGACCATATGGTCGCGGCGACCGGCTTCGCTCGCCCGCGCGTTCAGCGCGAGATCGAACGCTATTGCGCCTCGCCCGGCCAGGCCTGCAGCTACAAGATCGGCCACATCGCCTGGCTCCGTGCACGGCAGAAGGCGCAAGCGGCGCTCGGTGCGAAGTTCGACCTGCGCGACTTCCACGAAATATTGAAGGAAGGCGCGATGCCGTTGACCATCCTCGAGCGGCGCGTCGACGAGCGGATCGCGGCCAGGTTGGCGGGCTCGGCCGCAGAGCGGGGCTGATAATCCTCGCTAGCGGAGGGGGATTTCGATACTGCGCTGCTTGCCGTTTTCAGAAGTTAGAAGGACAAGCACGGGAACGGCGGCCCCGGGCCGAACAAACAAGCACCGGCCGGCGATGTCGTAAACACTATTGGAAGCTAGCAGCCTCTCGCGGACGGTCCTCATCAGCGGAGCCGTTGCCGGCCGGCCATCAACCATCAGCGAATTCACGCGATAGTCGTAGCCCATGGAGCCCTGGGCGGCCCTTGACTGCCGTTGCTCGATGGTAATGCTGGCGAAGCTCGGCTGCGCAGAACGGCCGCACCACCAGCGCTGCGCTCGTTCTCGGCGCCGCGGCTCATGAGTCGACACGTAGCGATGGTCCGGAAGTTCCAGGCATGTGTCGTTGGATGTGACAACCGAACCGTTCCGGCAATGCTTCAGGCCCGGCTCGACCCGTGGCGAGTTTCCCAACGCCTGAAGTCCGGCCACAAATATCATGGCAAGCAGCATGTCGAGCTCCCGTGCTCATGATCCGGCCGTGTGAGTTGGAGCGAATGCAACCGGCCCGTCAAGGATCGTTAGCGCGCCATTCCTTCGGCTATCTCCGCCACTTCCAGCCATCTTAGCTCCGCGGCTTCGACCTCGGCGCGGTGGCGGGCGATGCGTTCGGTCAGTTCGGCGAAGCGGTTGGGATCGCGGGTGAAGAGGTCTGGATCGTGGAGCGCTTCCTCGTCGGCCGCGATGGCCGCTTCCAGCCGCTCGATCTCCCCGGGCAAGCGGTCGAGGTCGCGCTGGTCCTTGTAGGACAATTTGTTCCCCGGCGTAGGCCGGGGTCCAGGAAGCGAAGCCTTCTGATCGGCGCTCCGCGCCGCCTGGGCCCCGGCCTTCGCCGGGGAACTGCGGGCCTGATACCGCTTCCTGACCCAGTCCTCATATCCGCCGGCAACGATGTCTACCTTGCCCGACCCGTCGAGGCCGAGCGTCACCGTCACCGTCTTGTCGAGAAAGTCGCGGTCGTGGCTGACGATCAGCACCGTGCCGTCATAATCAGCGATCACTTCCTGCAGCAGGTCGAGCGTTTCCAAGTCGAGGTCGTTGGTCGGCTCGTCGAGCACGAGCAGGTTCGATGCGCGGGCGAACTCGCGGGCCAGCAGCAGCCGCGACCGCTCGCCGCCCGACAACGACCCAACCGGCGCCTCGGTCAGCGAAGGGTCGAACAGATATTCCTTCAAATAGCCCTTAATATGCTTCTTGTGGCCGCGGACCTCGATCCAGTCCCCGCCTTCCGCCAGCACGTCGCGTACCCGCTTCTCCGGCGCCATAAGCTTGCGCTGCTGATCGATAACGATGCCGGACAGGGTCTTGGCCTGGGTCACCATGCCGCTGTCGGGCTTCAGCTCGCCAGTCAGCAGTTTCAGCAGTGTCGTCTTGCCGGTGCCGTTGGCGCCGACCAGGCCGATCCGGTCGCCGCGCTGGATGCGCAGGGTGAAGTCTTTGATGATCGCCCGGTCGCCAAAGCTCTTCGACACTTGTTCAGCGTCGATCACGGTCTTGGTCTTCACCTCGTCCTTGGCGAGCCCGAGCTTGGCGCCGCCCGCGGGCCCGAGCATCGCGGCGCGCTGCGCCCGCATCTCATTCAACTTGGCCAGCCGCCCCTGGTTGCGCCGCCGCCGTGCGGTCACCCCGCGTTGCAGCCAGTGCAGCTCGATCGCCAGCTTGGCGTCGAGCTTCTCGGCCGCGCGCTGCTCCTCGGCATAGACCTGCTCGGTCCACGCCTCGAACCCGCCGAAGCCGATCTCCGCCCGGCGCATCTGGCCGCGGTCGAGCCACAGGCAGCTCTTGGTCAATCGATTGAGGAAGGTCCGGTCATGGCTGATGACGATGAAAGCCCCCTTGAAACGATTGAGCCAATCCTCGAGCCAGTCGATCGCGCCAAGGTCGAGATGATTGGTTGGCTCGTCGAGCAGCAGCACATCGGGATCCTGCGCCAGCGCTCGGACGATCGCGGCCCGCCGCCGCTCGCCGCCGCTGGCGGTCTTCACATCGCGGGTGAGGTCGATGCCGATCTGGTGCGCAATCGCCGCCGCCTCGTGCGCGGCCGGCGCATCGTCTCCGGCAAGCACCCAATCCTCCAGCGTCGCATGGCCCGTCATCACCGGATCCTGCTCCAGTAGCACGACCCTGGTACCCGGCACGATCTTGCGCATGCCTTCGTCGGTGTCGATCAGCCCGGCGAGGCATTTCAGCAGCGTCGTCTTGCCCGCGCCGTTGCGGCCGATCAGCGCCAGCCGGTCCCTCGGCCCGACGAAAATGTCGAGATTGCGGAACAGCCAGCCTTCGCCCTGGATCAGGCCAAGGTCTTCGTAGGACAAAATTGGGGGTGCCATCGGGCGGGCACCTAGCTTAGGTTCTCGGCGGCGTCACGGGGGTGAAGCCTGAACGGCACGCAACAGGGGCATTCATAGCTTGTTCAATGCATTTCGCTTAGTCAGGGCCTCGAGAGTTTAGCCCATGAGCCTGTTTCGTACCCTTCTCCTGTCGCTGTGCGCCGTCGGCATGACGGTCGCCACCCCTGCACTTGCGCGTCCCAAGGGCGAAATCGCGCGCCTGGCGTGGGACGATCGGCCGCGGGACCAGGACCGCGCTTTCCGCGCTCATCGCGAGGGGCGTTCAATGCCGCTGCCGATGATCGAGCAGCGCGTGCTGCCGCGGATGGGCGGAGCTGACTATCTCGGCCCGGAGATGCGCGGCGGCAACCTCCGGATGAAGTTCCTCGACCGGGGCAAGGTCATCTGGGTCGACGTCGACCCGCGTAACGGCCGGATCGTCAACAAGTCGGACGACTAGCAAACCGGCCGAGCATCGCGAGGTGATTGCTGGCAATCACCGAGTAACGCGAAGAGACCGCGCATGCCGGCCAGCCTTGCGGAGCAAGGACTGACGGCACGGGATTTACTCCCGTGACGGTGCGGCCGACAAAATCCCTTGCATTTCCCTTCGTTGCGGCCAAGCAACCGTTCAGCTTCGCGCGTGTTTGAGTAGCGAAACCGGAATTTCGAAGGATGATTGCATGCGCGTGTTAGTCGTCGAAGACGAGCCCAATCTCGGCCGCCAGCTGCGCTCGACGCTGGAAGGTGCGGGTTATGCGGTCGACCTCGCCACCGATGGCGAGGACGGCCATTATCTCGGGGCGACGGAAAGCTATGACGCGGTGGTGCTCGATCTTGGCCTGCCGGAGATCGACGGCCTCACCGTGCTCGATCGCTGGCGCAAGGAAGGGCGCAAGATGCCGGTGCTGGTGCTGACCGCGCGCGACAGCTGGTCGGACAAGGTCGCCGGGCTGGATGCCGGTGCCGACGATTATCTCGCCAAGCCGTTCCAGACCGAGGAACTGATCGCCCGCCTGCGGGCGCTCATCCGTCGCGCCGCGGGCGTGGCCTCGTCGGAGCTGATCGCCGGCGATATCCGGCTCGACACGCGTTCGGGCAAGGTCACCAAGGCGGGCGAACCGGTCAAGCTGACCGCGCAGGAATATAAGCTCCTCAGCTATCTGATGCACCACAAGGGCAAGGTGGTCAGCCGGACCGAGCTGATCGAGCATATCTACGACCAGGATTTCGACCGCGACAGCAACACGATCGAGGTGTTCGTGACGCGCATCCGCAAGAAGCTGGGCGCGGACGTGATCACCACCATCCGCGGGCTGGGCTACAGCCTTGAGGATTCCAGCGCTTGAACCAGTCCGCTGAGGCGGGTGAAGCGGTGAAGGTCAGGGTGCGCCGCAGCGGGTCGCTGACGCGGCGCATGATCGTCGTCGCGGCGATCTGGATCGGCCTCCTGCTGCTGATCGGCGGCTATGCGCTCGACCGGGTGCTGTCGCGCGGCATCGTCCAGAATTTCGATCAGCAGCTGGAAAATGTGCTGAACGGCATGATCGGCGCCTCGGAGATCGGACCCGACGGCGAGGTGAGATTCAGCCGCCCGCCAGCCGATCAGCGCTTTCTCGAGCCCTATTCGGGCGTCTATTTCCAGATCAGCGGCGCGGGCCAGGAGACTTTCCCGTCGCGATCGCTGTGGGATCGGCGGCTGCGCACCGACCAGACCCACAACGATGTCGAGCTCCACAAGCGCGACAGCTTCGAGTTCCAGGGTGAGCCGCTGCGTATCCTCGAGCGCGATGTCGAGCTGCCCGGGTCACGGGTTCGCTGGCGGTTCCAGGTGGCCCAGTCGCGCGAGGCGATGGATGGCCAGATCCGCGAGCTTCGAAGCACGCTGATCCGCAGCTTCGCCGCGCTTGGCGCGGGCCTGCTGTTCCTTGCCGCCCTGCAGGCGATCTACGGCCTGTGGCCGCTGCGGCGGGTGCGGCGGGAAGTGGTCGCCATCCGGTCCGGCGTGCAGACCCGCATCGCCCAGGATTTCCCGCGCGAAGTCGAGCCTTTGGTCGACGAAATCAACGAGTTGTTGGCCCATAGCGAGGCCCAGGCCGAGGAAGCGCGCCGGCACGCCGGCAACCTGGCCCACGCGCTCAAGACCCCGCTGACCGTCATCACCAATGCCGCCACCGCCCATTCGGCCGACCTCAACGATACGGTGATCCGCGAAGCCGGAGTGATGCGGCGGCAGGTCGATCACCACCTCGCCCGCGCCCGGGCGATAGGCCGCCGCGCCTCCGCCCAGGCGCGCAGCCGGGTGTGGGACAGCGTCGAGGCGGTCGAACGGGCCGTGTCGACGCTTTACGGCGAGGTCACCATCGACATCACCGGCGACAAGAGGGCGCAGGTCCGGGTCGAGCGGCAGGATCTCGACGAAATGCTCGGCAACCTGGTGGAGAATGCCGCCAAATATGGGCACGGCCGGGTGTTCGTCACGGTCGAAGCGCCGGCGGGCGGCAAGGTCGCTATCCAGATCGAAGACGACGGTCCCGGGATCGACCAGGCGCAGCGCGACGAGCTGTTCACGCGCGGCAAGCGGCTCGACACCACCGGCAAGCCAGGTACCGGCCTCGGCCTCGCCATCGTCCGGGACGTCGCGGAAATCTACGGTGACACCGTCGCCCTCGACGAGAGCGAGGACCTGGGCGGCCTGCTGGTTACCCTGTCCCTCCCAGAGGCTCCCCAATTGCTCTGACCGGTAGGGAGAACCCTCGGGCTACGGTGTCGGCTGGCGTTGAGCTGAAACGGTGCGCAATCCCCAGCGCAGTGAAATCCGCATCAAACTCATCAATCGTCAAAGTTCCTGAGCAGGCACACGCACCTGCTTCCGGCTTTCGTCCGTCGCGCCAGCGCCGGGCCAGTGCCACGGCCGCCAGCACCGGTACATAAGGCCCGCGATTGGCGTCGGCGTTGAGCAACCAGCGCGACCGCACCGGATTGCCGCCTCTGTCGGCGCCAACCGCTTCGATCAGCATCGCGCCCCGATCGCTGCCGAAGGGCAGCAGCCACTGGGCAATCTTGAGCAAAGGCCTGGCCCATGGGCGCAACGTCTTCACCCAGCCGCATCGAACGGGCAGGCTCAGCGCCCAGAGGCCGAGATGGAGGAGGGAGAGCTCCATCCCAGCGAAGAATTGCGCGCTTCGCCTTGGCTGATATCGCGCGACCAGCAGGTCCTGTTCGGGCGTGTCGCAGACGGAAGCCCAGCGCCGCCCGGCCGCGCCGGCATCGACCCTTCGCAGTCCGCCCCAACCCCAATCCTCGGTCCACTGGCCGTCGCGGAACACGCGCACCCGCTTGCCGGCATAGGACAGGATGGCCTCGACCACCGACAGGCCGCGCGGCGCTCGGTTGCCGGGGAAAATCCCGATCCAGATATCGTCAACGCAGCTCCAATCGGCCATCATCCGGTCGAGCGCGGCGTGACTCAGCGCCGGAATCGAGCTCGCCCCCGTGATCAGCCGCACTCCCGATTGCTTGGCCTGCGCGTCAAACCGTTCGGCGAAGTTGGCGACCCAGTCGCGCCCATCCCCCAGGTCGACATAGTCGACCCTCGCCTCGATGGCCGCTTCGACCAGCCTCGTTCCGCTCTGCTGAAATGGCCCGGCAGCATCGATCACCAAATCATATCCGGCAAGATCGCGCGCCTCGATCCAGTCGCGATCGAGGGTACGCAGCGCTCCGCCGCCGATCCTCTTGCGCACTGCCTCGAGCGGCTCGCGCCGCCGCCCGGCCAGCGTCAATGCGATCCCCGGTTCCAGTGCCAGCCGCTCCGCCAGCCGCGAGCCGAACACGCCGCTGGCGCCGACCAGCAACACGCATAACGGAAGCCCGTCACGCATCGCGGAACAGCGCATGCTGCTCGACCAGCCGTCCGAACAGCCGATGGCGGAGTGTCAGGCTGAACATGAAACAGCCGTGGCCAAGGTCGTGGTGCTCGACGGCCGTCTGTCCCGGCTCCAGCCAGGCGGGCAGGCGCATGCGCTTGTTCCCAACGACCAAGAAATAATGATCGCTGACAAACCGGAGCCCGTCCGCCATCGGTTCGACGCGGAGCGCCATACCGATGCCGTGGCCGACATATTCTTCGAGACCGCTTGGTCCGGCGAAGCGTTTGGCGCTGTGAATGACCTGCGGAAAGCCGCTCCGCCGGGCGTAAAGCCGGCTCCACATTTGCCCGCCTGTTGCACCATCCTCGCTAACGCTGACCACAGCGGGAACGCCGGTATCGCGGCTGGTAGGCAAGGGTGCGCCGATCAGGCGCAGCGTCTGAGCGAAGAGCCAGCCGAGCCTCGAAAATTCGGTCCGTATGACTCGCCCGCGGTACAAGGCGACCGAGTCCGCTCCCAGCCGCTTCGAAAATCGCCGTCGGACAAGCTCCGGCAAGCCATCCCAAGCTTCGCGGCCGATGAGGCGCCGAAAGCGTAAATCGAGCAGCGACGTCTGCAGCCATGTTTCCTGCGCTTGTTCCCGTTCGAGTGGCCATGCCCCCATCGCGCTACTCCTGGCTGTACGACTGCCTATTGCTTGCTGCGGCTGAGGAAGCGGGTGACCTTTGACCCCATCCTAATGAAGGTCAGCAGGGTCGATTTCGGCAGCCCGATCATCTCGTCGTGCCAGCGTGACATGGTGGTCACGAAATCGAGCATGGCATGCAGCCGCTCCCGCGCCACCGGCGATACCGCCTTATCTGCATCCGCTTCCGCTGTGGCTGCCTTGAGCGCGGCCTCAGCAGGGTCGACTTCGCGCGCCTTCCTGCCCCGGGCAATCCGCGTCACCATCTCCCAGATGTCGGTCTCAGCGGCATAATGGTCCCGCCGGTCACCCATTAGCGGGACGCGATGGATCAGCTGCCAGTTGAGGAGTTCGCGGATCGAAGTTGAGACATTCGACCGCGCCAAGCCTAGGGTTTCTGCAATCTGCTCGGCGTTGAGCGGCTCCTCGCTAAGATACAGCAGCGCATGAATCTGCGCGACCGAGCGATTGACCCCCCACTGCGTGCCGAGGTCACCCCAATGAAGGATGAAGCGGGTCATCGCCGGCGGCAGGCTGACGGGCGCTGGGGCCTGTCGTGTGGGAAGAGCCGCATCTCGATCAGCCATCGTCGTCGCCTCTTGTATATTCCGCTATTTCTGTTACGACAGAAATATCTGATCGTCAAGGATGCGCTGGTTGTCGTCATGCATGGATGTTGCTCCCTCGCGATGATTTCGCTGCATGGCGACGCTCGACGGCCAAAGGCTAGGAAAACGACTTTTGTCCGGCTAGGGCGGCGGCCGTGACTACCGCCACCATCCATCAGCTGGGTGACAAGCGCTCGCCCTCGCTCGACCCGATGATCGCCCTGACCGCGCAGGACATGAACGCGGTCAATGCCGTGATCCTGGAGCGGATGCAGTCCAAAGTCGCGCTGATCCCCGAGCTTGCCGGCCACCTCATCGCCGGCGGCGGCAAGCGGATGCGGCCGATGCTGACCTTGGCCAGCGCCGCGCTGCTCGACTACACCGGGGCGCGTCATCACAAGCTGGCCGCGGCGGTCGAGTTCATCCACACTGCCACACTGCTCCACGACGATGTCGTCGATGGCTCCGGCATGCGCCGGGGCAAGCGGACCGCCCACCTCATTTGGGGAAATCCGGCCAGCGTGCGGGTCGGCGATTTCCTGTTCAGCCGAGCGTTCGAGCTGATGGTCGAGGACGGTAGTCTGAAGGTGCTGCGCATCCTCAGCCACGCTTCGGCGGTGATCGCCGAAGGCGAGGTCGACCAACTGAGCGCCCAGCGTCAGGTCGAGACTAGCGAGGAGCATTATCTCCACATCATCAACGCCAAGACCGCGGCGCT
>DASWTR010000219.1:0-2470 GCA_036402035.1 Sphingomicrobium sp. | reverse complement strand
GCGCGTCTCGCAGACTGTCACCTTCGTCAATCAGGCGGAGAAGCAGGCGCTGCTGACCCTGTTCTTTCAGGCGACGCCGATCGACCGCAGCCTGGTGTTCAGCCGGACCAAGCATGGCGCCGACAAGATCGTCCGCTTCCTGGCCGCCAGCGGCATCGATGCCAATGCGATCCACGGCAACAAGAGCCAGGCGCAGCGCGAGCGCGCGCTCGGCCTGTTCCGCTCAGGCGAGGTGCCGATCCTG
Source organism: Sphingomicrobium sp. (assembly GCA_036402035.1). Lineage (GTDB taxonomy): Bacteria > Pseudomonadota > Alphaproteobacteria > Sphingomonadales > Sphingomonadaceae > Sphingomicrobium. The sequence continues at coordinate 2,226 of DASWTR010000219.1, read as the reverse complement.
GTCGCGACCGACATCGCCGCACGCGGGATCGACATCCCAGGCGTCAGCCATGTCGTCAATTTCGACCTGCCCGACGTGCCGGAGCAATATGTCCACCGCATCGGCCGCACAGCGCGCGCCGGCGCCGATGGCGAGGCGATTGCTTTCTGCTCGCCCGACGAGCGGCTGAACCTGCGCGATATCGAGAAGCTGGTGCGGATGAAGCTGGCCGATCGGCCGCTCCCCGACGGCTTCATGGCCGCGGTCGAGGCGATCAAGCGGCTGAAGCCCGCGCCGCGCCGCGACGATACGCGTGAACGCCAGCCGCATAGCGGCCGCCGCTTCAAGCCGACGGCCGAGATCAAGGCCGATCGCCGAGCGGACCACCGCAAGCGGGAGAACCGCAACGAGCGTCAGGGCGAGCAGCGCGGCCAGCAGCAACGCCACCCGCATCGCGCCGACGGCCATCCTGGTCACCGGCCGGAGGGCGGTCAGCCGAAGCGCCCCTTCCGCGGTAACCGGCGTCGCCGCTTCGGCGGCCCACGCCGCGCCGAGGGTTAACAGGCGGCCTCCGACTCACGCGCGTGCGCGCATACGTGCGCGCGTGACAACCCTGTCGCAGCCCCTATATGGATGGATATGGCAACCGATCCCAATCAGAATGAATATGGCGCCGAGAGCATCAAGGTCCTCAAGGGACTCGATGCGGTGCGCAAGCGCCCCGGAATGTATATCGGCGATACCGACGACGGCTCCGGCCTCCACCATATGGTGTTCGAGGTGTCGGACAATGCGATCGACGAGGCGCTGGCCGGCCACTGCGACCGGATCCTGATCACGCTCAACCCCGACGGGTCTGTCAGCGTCGAGGACAACGGCCGCGGCATCCCGACCGGAATCCACCCCGAGGAGGGCGTATCGGCGGCCGAGGTCATCATGACCCAGCTTCACGCCGGCGGTAAGTTCGAGAACACCAGCGACGAGAATGCCTACAAGGTGTCGGGCGGCCTGCATGGCGTCGGCGTGTCAGTGGTCAATGCGCTCAGCGAACATCTCGACCTCACTATCTGGCGCGACGGCGAGGAGCATTTCATGCGCTTCCGCCACGGCGACGCCGAAGCTCCACTGAAGGTCGTCGGCCCGGCGCCGGAGGGGAAGAAGGGCACCAAGGTCACCTTCCTGCCGAGCCCGGCGACGTTCAAGATCACCGAGTTCGATTTCGAGCGGTTGGAGCATCGCTATCGCGAGCTGGCGTTCCTCAATTCGGGCGTTCGGATCGTGCTGGTCGATGCCCGCCATGCCGACCGCGTCGAGCATGAGCTATTCTATGAGGGCGGCATTGCGGCCTTCGTCAAATATCTCGACCGGGCGAAGACGCCTTTGTTCCCGGACCCGATCGCCATCCACGGGCAGCGCGACGAGATCGGCATCGACGTCGCGCTGGAGTGGAACGACAGCTATTACGAAAATGTCCTCTGCTTCACCAACAACATCCCGCAGCGTGACGGCGGCACCCACCTCGCCGCCTTCCGCGCCGCGTTGACCCGGACGCTCAACAATTATTCCGAGAAATCGGGCATATTGAAGCGGGAGAAGATCAACCTCACCGGCGAGGATATGCGTGAGGGCCTGACCGCGATTGTCTCGGTCAAGCTTCCCGACCCCAAATTCTCGTCGCAGACCAAGGACAAGCTGGTCAGTTCCGAAGTTCGCCAGCCGCTTGAAAGCCTGATGGCCGACAAGCTGGCCGAATGGCTCGAGGAAAATCCGGCGAACGCGCGCGCCGTCGTCCAGAAGATCATCGACGCCGCCGCGGCGCGCGAGGCCGCCCGCAAGGCACGCGAGGCCAGCCGCAAGTCGGTGATGGGCGTCGCCTCGCTGCCCGGCAAGCTTCACGACTGTGCCGAGAAGGACCCGGCCTTGAGCGAGTTGTTCCTGGTCGAGGGTGATTCGGCCGGCGGCTCGGCCAAGCAGGGCCGCGATAGCAAATATCAGGCAATCCTTCCGCTCCGCGGCAAGATTTTGAATGTCGAGCGCGCCCGCTTCGACCGGATGCTGAGTTCAAAGGAGATCGGTACGATCATCCAGGCGCTCGGCACCGGCATCGGCCGCGAGGAATTCAACCTCGAGAAGCTGCGCTATCACAAGATCGTGATCATGACCGACGCCGACGTCGACGGCGCGCATATCCGCACGCTCTTGCTGACCTTCTTCTACCGGCAGATGCCCGAGCTGATCGAGAAGGGG
>DASWTR010000218.1:0-1967 GCA_036402035.1 Sphingomicrobium sp. | reverse complement strand
ACGCACCGCCGTCCGTTACCGACGCGTTCGCCGGCAACTGCCTGCTTTTCACTTTCCCCTCCGACCTTCGCCAGTCGATCCAATCCGCAATGCAGGTCGTCGAGCTCGACCTCGGCACGACGGTCCTTCGCCGCGGGATCGATGTCGCCCATTCGCTGTTCCCGTTCGGCACCGCGATGGTATCGATGGTCGTCGACTTGGATGACGGGCGCTCGGTCGAGGTCGCCTCGATCGGCCGCGAAGGCGCAGTCGGCGGGATCATCAGCTGCGGCCATATTCCCGCCTTCACCCGCGCAGAGGTGATGGTCGCCGGCCCCGCCGCCAAAGTGCCGATGCAGGTCATCGAAGATGCCAAGAGCCGGTCGGCGCATCTGCGCAACCTGTTCTGCCGCTATTCGGATTATCTGCTCGCCCAGATCATGCAGACCGTCGCCTGCAACAGCTTCCATCCAATCGAGGCGCGAGCGGCGCGCTGGCTGCTGACCGCGCACGATCGAGGCGGCAACCGGCTGGAGCTGACCCAGGAATCGCTGGCCGGGCTGCTCGGCGTACAGCGCACTACCGTCAACGCGGTCGCTCGCGAACTGCAGGACGAAGGGCTGATCACCACACGGCGCGGAATTATCGAGGTGCATGACCGCGAGGGCCTCGAGCGGCGGTCATGCGAATGCTACGATCGGGTCGAGCGCTTTTTCGGTGAAATCGTCGGCCCGAAGGGGACCGGTAGCGCCTAGCCGGCGATCCTCCAGCGCAACGTCTCGCCGGCATGGAATGGGACCAGGCCCGCGACCAACTCCGGCACTTGATGTTCGGTCTGCTCCAGCGTCACCGTGCCTTCGTCGAGGGGTAGGCCGTAGAAGCGGGCGCCATGCTCGGAGGCGAAGCCTTCGAACTTGTCCAACGCGCCTTCTTCCTCGAAGACCTGGGCATAGCTCTCCAGCGCAAACGGCGCGTTGAAGATGCCGGCGCAGCCGCAGGCCGATTCCTTGGCTTCGCGCGCATGCGGGGCGGTGTCGGTGCCGAGGAAGAATTTGGGTGAGCCGCTGACCGCTGCCCGACGCACCGCCAGCCGATGCTCCTCGCGCTTCACCACCGGCAAGCAGTAGGCGTGGGGGCGCAGCCCGCCCTTGAACAGCGCGTTGCGGTTCAGGTGGAGATGTTGCGGGGTAATGGTGGCGGCGACATTGGCCGGCGCGCCGGCGACGAACTCCGCCGCCTGCTTGGTGGTGATATGCTCCAGCACCATCTTCAGCGCCGGAAAGTCGCGGACCAGCGGGGTCAGGATGCGATCGATGAACACCGCCTCGCGGTCGAACATGTCGACGTCGGGATCGGTCACTTCCCCGTGGATGCAGAAGGTCATGCCGATCTGCTGCATCCGCTCCAGCGCGGGATAGACGTTGCGGATGTCGGTGACGCCCGAAGCGCTATTGGTCGTCGCGCCCGCCGGGTAAAGCTTGGCCGCCACCCAGACTCCGTCCGCATAGCCGCGCGCCAGCTCGTCCGGATCGACATTATCGGTCAGATAGCAGGTCATCAGAGGCGTGAAGTCTTCGCCAGCCGCTGCGACGATGCGGTCGCGATAGGCGGAAGCCTCCTCAACGCTGGTCACCGGCGGGACCAGATTGGGCATGACGATCGCCCGTGCGAACTGCCGCGCGGTGAAGCGCGCGACGCGATCCAGCATCTCGCCGTCGCGCAAGTGGACGTGCCAGTCGTCGGGACGGCGGATGGTCAGCGATTGCAAAGTCACGCCGGCTCCTTAGCTAAGGCGCATGACCGCGACCACCCTTGCAGATCGAGCGATCGTCCGGTTGGCCGGCGACGATGTGCGCGGCTTTCTCAACGGCCTGGTCACGCAGGACGTGATGGGCGAGCTTCCGGTCTGGGCCGGCCTGCTGACGCCGCAGGGCAAATGCCTGTTCGATTTCCTGGTGTGGGCCGACGGCGAGGATCTGCTGCTCGAC
>DASWTR010000217.1:0-1514 GCA_036402035.1 Sphingomicrobium sp. | reverse complement strand
AGCAGGCTTCCTGAGATCGCGCCCGCCTGGGTACGGTTGATCTCCAGGCTGTCGCGCGTTGCCGGATCGATCGCCATATGGGCGGTGCGGGCAATCCGCTTCGGTGCCGCGAGAAAGGATGCGGCGTCCTTCTGGGTCGCGTCGAGATAGGTCAGCAGGCCCCCAACTGCAGCCAGCTCGGCCCGGCCCGGCGTTCCGAACCCATCGAGCGTCGCAACCCCGAACCGCGCTTTCAGCGCCCGCTCGCCGGCAATGCTGTTGAACCCACCCTGGCCCTCTGTCGCGGCTATGCCGGGCACTCTTTCCGCGGCAACGGTCTCGGCCGGCGAGAGCCGGGCCAGTTCGGCCTGCAGCTCGCCAGGGCCACAGGCGATCAGCTCGAACCTTCCGGTCGAGATATCCGCCGCCGCGATTGCCCATTCGTCCCCCGCGCGCCCTACCGCCGCGAGCCAGTTGGCGCTGGCGCTGTCGAGCAACGTCTCCTCGGTCAGCGTGCCGGGGGTCACCAGCCGAATGATCGCCCGCTCGACCAGCGCCTTGGACCCGCGCGCCTTGCGCGCCTCGGCGGGGGTCTCGACCTGTTCGGCGATGGCGACGCGGTGGCCGGCGCGGATCAGCCGGGCGAGATAGGACTCCGCCGCATGGATCGGAACCCCGCACATCGGCACCGGCTCGCCGCCGTCGGCGCCGCGCTTGGTCAACGCGATGTCGAGGCACGCGGCGGCCGCCTTGGCGTCGTCGAAGAACAGCTCGAAGAAGTCGCCCATTCGGTAGAACAGCAGCGCGTCGCCCGCCTCGGACTTGAGGCGATGATATTGCGCCATCATCGGCGTCTGCTTGGGCGAGGAATCGTCGGCGCGGGCCATTGGCTCGTTGGTAGCGGCAAAGAGGGCGCCAAGCGAGGGTGACTCTTTGCGCAAAAGCCCGCTAAAGCGCTCGCCAACAGGAGAGCCGATGAGCGAGAGCAACGTCAAATTCACCCGCGACGAGGCGCTTGATTTTCACGCGCGCGGGCGGCCGGGCAAGATCGAGATCGTCGCGACAAAACCGATGGCGACGCAGCGCGATCTGAGCCTCGCTTACTCGCCTGGCGTCGCCGTCCCGGTCGAGGCGATCGCCGAGGATCCGGGCAGGGCATATGACCTGACCGCCAAGGGCAATCTGGTCGCGGTCATCTCCAACGGCACCGCCATCCTCGGACTCGGCAATCTCGGCGCGCTGGCGTCGAAGCCGGTGATGGAAGGCAAGGCGGTACTGTTCAAGCGCTTCGCCGACGTCGACTCGATCGACCTGGAAGTCGACACCACCGATCCGCAGCGCTTCATAGAGGCGGTCGAACTGCTTGCCCCCAGCTTCGGCGGGATCAATCTCGAGGACATCGCCGCCCCCGACTGCTTCATCATCGAGCAGGCGCTGAAGGAACGGATGAACATTCCGGTGTTCCATGACGACCAGCATGGGACCGCGATCATCACCGCCGCCGGCCTGATCAACGCCTGCTTCCTCACCGGCCG
>DASWTR010000216.1:0-3513 GCA_036402035.1 Sphingomicrobium sp. | reverse complement strand
TCAGACAAAAGGAAAGCGTGCTTGAGCGCAAGCGGCAAAATCGAGGGCGTCGTAACGCGTTTCGCCCCCTCCCCGACCGGCTATCTCCACATCGGCGGCGCCCGCACGGCGCTGTTCAACTGGCTGTTCGCGCGCCACCATGGCGGCAAATATCTCCTGCGCATCGAGGACACGGACAAGGTTCGCTCGACCAAGGAGGCGATCGAGGCGATCCTTGACGGACTCGACTGGCTCGGGATCGGCGGCGACGGCGAGCCTTATTTCCAGTCGCAGTTCGAGAAGCGGCACGCGGAAGTTGCTCACCAGCTGCTCGACATGGGCGCGGCCTATCGCTGCTACATGACCCAGGAGGAGCTAGCGTCGGCGCGCGAGAAAGCGCAGGCCGAGCGCAAACCGTTCCGGATCAACAGCCCCTGGCGCGACCGCATCGACTGGCCCGAAGGCCCTTACGTCATCCGCATCAAGGCGCCGCAGGACGGCGAAACCGTCATCGACGACCTGGTCCAGGGCCGCGTCACCGTTGCCAACCAGGAAATCGACGATTTCATCCTGCTCCGCTCCGACGGCACCCCGACCTATATGCTGGCGGTGGTGGTCGACGATTATGACATGGGCGTCACCCATGTGATCCGCGGCGACGATCACCTCAACAATGCCTTCCGGCAGCTGGCGATCATCAAGGCGATGGGATGGCCCGAGCCCAAATATGCCCATGTGCCGCTGATCCACGGCTTTGACGGGGCCAAACTGTCGAAGCGCCACGGTGCGCTGGGCGTCGATGCCTATCGCGACGAGATGGGAATCCTGCCCGAGGCTTTGTTCAACTACCTGCTGCGGCTCGGCTGGGGCCACGGCGACGACGAGATCATCAGCCGCGATCAAGCGGTCGAATGGTTCGACATCGGCCATGTCGGGAAAAGCCCATCGCGGTTCGACCTGAAGAAGCTCGAGAACCTCAATGGCCATTACATTCGTGAGGCCGAGGATGCGCGCCTTGCCACATTGATCTCGCCCAAATTCGGCCTGAGCTATGAGGAACTTCCGCTGCTGATCCGCGCTATGCCGGAATTGAAGGCGCGGGCGCATAATCTGAACGAGCTGGCCGAGGGTGCGGCGTTCCTGTTCGCCGAGCGGCCGCTGGCGATCGACGAGAAGGCCGCCAGCCTGTTGACGGATGAAGGCCGAACCCATCTCGCACTTGCACATGAAGCTCTCGCTGCAGTGCCGAAGTGGGACCATGATTCGCTGGATGCTGCAGTGCGAGAGGTTGCGGAACGCAACGCGCTTAAGCTAGGCAAGCTCGCCCAGCCGCTGCGCGCGGCGCTGACGGGCAAAACGACCTCGCCGGGCATCTTCGACGTGCTGGTTCTACTCGGCAAAGACGAGAGCCTCGCCCGTATCGCGGATCAAATTCTGGAGCCGAACGCATGACCAAGACCGTCACCCTCGCCACCGAAGGCGGCGACCTGTCCTACCCCCTGCTCGAGGGTTCGGTCGGGCCGGACGTCGTCGATATCCGGAAATTCTACGGCGAGTCGGGCATGTTCACCTATGACCCCGGCTTCACCTCGACCGCCAGCTGCCAGAGCGCGATCACCTACATCGACGGCGACGAAGGGATCCTGCTTCATCGCGGCTATCCGATCGACCAATTGGCCGAGAAGTCGAGCTTCATGGAGGTCGCCTATCTGCTGCTGCACGGCGACCTGCCCAAGCAGAAGGAACTGGACGAGTTCACCTACACGATCAGCCGCCACACCATGCTCCACGAGCAGCTGGCGACTTTTTATCGCGGGTTCCGGCGCGACGCCCATCCGATGGCGATCATGTGCGGCGTGGTCGGCGCGCTCAGCGCCTTCTATCACGACAGCACCGACATCACCGATCCCTATCAGCGCCTGGTCGCCTCGCACCGGCTGATCGCCAAGATGCCGACCATCGCCGCGATGGCGTATAAATATTCGGTCGGACAGCCGTTCCTCTACCCGCAGAACGACCTCAGCTACACGGGCAACTTCCTGCGCATGACCTTCGGCGTCCCGGCCGAGGATTATGAGGTCAACCCGATCGTCGAGAAGGCGATGGACCGGATCTTCATCCTCCACGCCGACCATGAGCAGAATGCGTCGACCTCAACGGTTCGTCTTGCCGGATCGTCGGGCGCCAACCCGTTCGCCTGCATCGCAGCGGGCATCGCCTGCCTATGGGGTCCGGCGCATGGCGGCGCCAACGAGGCCGCGCTCAACATGCTGCGTGAGATCGGCAATCCCAAGCGGATCAAGGAATATGTCGCCCGCGCCAAGGACAAGAACGACCCGTTCCGCCTGATGGGTTTCGGCCATCGCGTCTACAAGAATTACGACCCGCGGGCGAAGGTCATGCAGCAGACCGCCGAAGCCGTGCTGAAGGAGCTCAAGCTCAGCGATCCGGTGCTCGATGTCGCCCAGGAGCTGGAGCAGATCGCACTCCACGACGATTATTTCATCGAGAAGAAGCTCTATCCGAACGTCGACTTCTATTCGGGCATCATCCTGAACGCGATCGGTTTCCCGACCGAAATGTTCACCGCCCTGTTCGCGCTCGCCCGTACCGTCGGATGGGTTGCGCAATGGAATGAGATGATCTCCGACCCCGAACAGAAGATCGGCCGTCCGCGCCAGCTTTACGTCGGCGCGACCCAGCGCGATTATGTTCCGGTCGCCAAGCGCTAGGACTGCCCGAACCCCTTGAAATTGGCCCTTTCCACTCCTTTCTTTGGTGCGTTGGTTGCTCAACCCATCAATGAGAGGAGGACGAAATGGCATCTCGTTTTCTGATTCCGTTCGGTGGTCGTGGGCTGCTGGGCCGCGATCCCTTTTTGGATCTTCACCGAGAGGTGAACCGACTGTTCGACGACAGCCTTCGAAGCATGCGCGAAGGCAGCAGCAGCGGCGGGTCGGGCTTCATGCTGAGCCCCAAGGTCGACGTTACCCAGACCGATGACGGTTGGGAGATCACGGCCGAGCTGCCGGGGGTGGCGCAGGACGACATCGACCTCCGCCTCGACGGCGACATGCTGACGATCAGCGGCGAAAAGCGCGACGAGCGCAAGGATGACAAGAATCGCTTCGTCGAGCGCAGCTATGGCAGCTTTACCCGATCCTTCCAGCTGCCCTTCACGCCAGATCCCGACAAGATCACCGCCGATTGCGAGCACGGCGTGCTGACCATCAAGCTGCCCAAGGCCGCCGAGCAGGACAAGAGCCGGCGCATTTCGATCGGCGGCTCAAGCGGCAAGACAATCGAAGCGAAGAGCTCGGAGCAATCCGCCATCGGTAAGGACTGGTCAACCGAGTCGGGCTCAGGCCAGACCGACGTCGAGAAGGAAAAGGCCGACCAGGGCCAGGGTGCCCCGGCCTGATCAGGCCGCAGGCAGCAACAGAGTGAAGCGCGCCCCTTCGCCGGGCGCGCTTTGCAGCTCGATGTCGCCGCCCATCGACCGCGCCAGCCGGCGCGAGATTGCGAGGCCGAGGC
>DASWTR010000215.1:0-4904 GCA_036402035.1 Sphingomicrobium sp. | reverse complement strand
CCGATCGATGACCGAATTTCCCGTACGCCATTTCCTGTCCGACGAGGCCGTCGCCCATGTGGGCGAGGGCCTTCTGGCTCGCACCCTGGCGCGCCAGGAATGGACCCATGAGGCCCACCTCGCCGCCACTACGTATCTCGTATTGAGGCACCCAGAGATGGACCTCGATGCCGAGTTGCCAAGCATCATCTCGCGCTACAACGAGAGCGTCGGCGGCGTGAATAGCGACACCGAGGGCTATCACGACACCATCACCCGCGCCTATCTGCGCGGCATCCGCCTGTTTCTCGACGAAGCGGACTCCACCCGCCCGGTTCACGATCTCGTCAACGAGCTGCTGATGTCGCCCATGGGCCGCCGCGACTGGCCGCTGCGTTTCTGGTCGAAAGAGCGGCTGATGAGCGTCGCGGCAAGACGTGGCTGGGTCGAGCCGGATCTTGCCGCAATGCCGTAAATCCCACCGCCGGGAGCCGAGCGGGTTTGATGTGACAGTTTATTTACGCCATGGGCTGGCGCTTCATCGCCAGCCCAGGAAGCCTCATTGTCCGAGATCAAACCGATTCAACGCATCCAGGGAAATTTGCTTGCGAGGGGAGAGCGACGCTTGCTCACCTGGCTCTGCTCCCGCCTTCCCGGATGGGTAAAGCCAGACCAGCTGACGGCGTTAGGATTGGTCGGCGCGGCAATGGTCCTCGCCGGTTACGCCGCAAGCGGGGTCGATCGCGGGTGGCTATGGCTGGCGATCGCCGGCTTCTTGATCCACTGGTTCGGCGATTCCCTTGATGGCAGCCTGGCGCGCTATCGCCAGATCGAGCGGCCGAGGTTCGGATATTTCATCGACCATAGCGCCGACGGCCTGGGCAATCTGATGATCGTTGGCGGTCTGGGGCTCAGCCCCTTCGTCCGGCTTGATGTGTCGCTGCTGGCTCTGGCCGGTTATTACCTTATGTCGATCCATGCTTTTTTAGCGGTACGCGTCCTCGGGGAATTGCGTTTGTCTTATGTCGCGGCGGGACCGACGGAACTCCGGCTCGCTCTGATCGGGATGACGCTTCTGATGTTCTTTTACGGTGGCAGAACGCCCCGCATTGGACCCTTTTCGGCGTTCGACTTTGCGGTGGCATTGGTCGCCGGCGTCTTGATCATCCTGTTCGTCGTCCAGACGATCACGACCGGGCGCCGCATCGCGGAGCAGGGCGAATAGACAGGCCGCCCGAGCCATTTTCCACGGCGTTCAAACGATAGTTCAAACGACGGTTCAAACGGGCGGTCGTTAGCGGGCTCGGTTCCTGGAGATTGGAACGACATGAGCTTTGCCCTGACTGACAAGGATTTCGGCCTGCACCGCCCCATCCGCCAACGCGCCGCGCATATCGATTCGATGCGCGCGCTGGCCCTTCTAGGTGTGATCGTCATGAACATCGGATCGATGGTAATGATGGTCAACGGGCGGGAGGTGTTCGCCGCCGCCTCGACCTTCGACATCGGCCTGGCTGGGTTCAACCTGCTGTTTGTGCTCGGCAAGGCGCGCTCCTGCTTCGCCTTCCTGTTCGGCGCGGGATTCGCCATCCTGATGATGCGCGCTGAGGCAAGAGGCGGGGGCTTCGCCCCCCTTTACGGACGGCGGATGGGCGCCCTGCTGCTGTTCGGCCTGGTCAATCAGGTCTTCCTGTTCTGGGGCGACATATTGGTGACCTATGCCCTTCTGGGATTTGCGCTGATGCTGGTAGGCCGGTGGACCAACGCCGCCATGCTCAAGGCTGGCCTGGCGCTGACCTTGGCTCCACCGCTGCTTGCCGGCTTGACTGAAGCATTGCTCGGCCATCCGATTCCCGACCTGCTCGATCTGCCTCGCCAGGCGGAAGCTGCGCGGGCAATGGCCGCCTTCACCAGCCCATCCTATCTCGACGCTGTGACCCAATATATCTGGATGGGTTCGACGCGGCACGCGGCTAGCACTGCCCACATGGCGATCTACGACCTTAGCGTGTTCGGGCTGTTCCTGCTGGGTGCCTGGTCGGTGCGCACCGGAGTGCTGACCGACCCTCAGCACCATCGGCCGCTCCTCCGGCGGATCATCAAATGGTGCCTGCCGGCTGGACTGGTGCTTAGCGCCGTCAACGCCGCGCCCTTCCTGGGCATGCGGCCGGAAGGGTTAGCCGCCGCGGGAATCACTGCCGCATATATCGGGGTACCGGTGCTGGCCTTCGCCTATCTCGCCGCCTTCGCCTTGCTGTTTTCGAAGGGACATAGCGCGGTGCAGTCGTTTCTCGCCCCGGCCGGCCGCATGAGCCTGACCAACTATCTTTTGTCTGGTGCGCTCGGCTGTTGGGTCTTCTACGGCTTTGGCCTCGGCCTGCTGCGCGAATTCGACATGGTCGAGATCACCCTGTTCGGAATCGGCCTGTTCATCGCACTAGCGGTGTTGAGCCGCCTGTGGCTGGCGGCATTTCCCTACGGCCCGGCAGAATGGCTGTGGCGCCGGTTGAGCTACGGCCGGCGCATATCAGCCCCTGCGGGGCCACACCCGGCCACCGTCTAAAACCCCCTTCAGGCGGCGCCGGCCCTGGCCGACGCAATGTAAGCATCAACATTCTTGGCGAGCACGTCGATCGGGACATTGCCGCCAAGCAGGACGGCATCGTTGAACGCCTTGATGTCATAGCGACTGCCGAGCGCCGCTTGAGCCTTGGCCCGCTCGCGGTTGATGGCGGTGTGGCCGATCTTGTATCCGCAGGCTTGGCCGGGCCAGCTGCAGTAACGGTCGACTTCGCTCGCCACCTCCTCGGCCTTCGAGCCGTTCTCCTCCACGAAGAAGCGAACTGCCTGCTCGCGGCTCCATCGCTTGGCGTGGAGCCCAGTATCGACAACCAGGCGGCAAGCGCGGAAGGCGATGCCTTGGAGATAGCCAAGTCGGCCGGCCGGGAAATCATCATAGACGCCAAACTCGTCGGCGAGCTGCTGCGCGTAGAGGGCCCAGCCTTCCGAATAGGCGCCGAACGACAGCAAGGTGCGGATCAGCGGCAATTTGTTCGCATATTCGCCCTGCCAGACGTGTCCGGGGATCGCCTCATGATGAGTCAGGTCGGGCAGGTCGAACTTGGTATGAAGATCGGTCGTCCTCAAATTGATCCAGAATTTGCCGGGGATGGTGCCGTCGATCGAGCCGGCACCGCCATAGGCCCCGGGCGCGCCCGGCTCTTCCTCAGGCGGCAGGCGGCGAACCTCCAGGTTGCCGCGGACCAACGTGTTGAACATCTGCGGCAGCTTGCCGCGGATGATCCGGATACGCTCCTCGATGAACGCCATGATTTCGGCGCGACCGGGGTCGCCGGGTGCGAATTTGTAACGCGGGTCCTTGCCCAGTGCCTGCATCCGCTCGCCGACCGTCCCGCGCGTATAGCCGAGGCTCTTCAAGATCGGGTCCATCCGTCCCTGGAGGGCGCGGAGCTCGTCGAGGCCGATCTGGTGAATCTCGTCCGGTGTCAGGCTGGTCGTGGTCGAAGCCCTGAGCGCCCACTGGTAATATTGGGGCCCGTGGGGTCGGGCCCACATCCCGGGGTCCATCGTCGCGCGCGGACGCTGAGCCTGAAGCTCGGCAAGCTGCCGCTCGAGCGCCGGCGCGATCTTCTGTTGGGCGATGGCGCGGGCACGTGCCGCCCAGTCGCCGGGGATGTTCTTGGTCCGCCGCTCGATCGATTCGACTAGCCCGCCGCCATCGCGAGCGCCCTTCACGCTCATCGTCATCTGGCCGACGGCCTTGTCGATCAGGAAGGCCGGGGCGATCAACCCCCGTGCGGCGGCGGCCTTGAGCCGGCCGAGCTCGCCGTCGAGTTGGCTGGCATAGCTTTCCAGACGGGACAGATAGGCCTCGGCATCCTGCGCGTTCTCGACCCGGTGGTCAGTGTCCAAGAAGCGCGGCACGTCGAGATAGGCGCCGACATTCTGGATGACGACAAAGGGCGTGTTGCGCCAGCCGCCGACGGGGACGTCGCCATAGGGCTGGGCGAAGCCGTCGAGCGCGATGCGGTACGCCGACTTGACTACCTCGATGCTGGTTCGAGTGGAATGGCTGAGGCCGGCGGTGTTGACCGCCTCGGCGCGGGCAAGGTCGGCGCGAAGGGTTGCCGCAATACGGTCCTGGCCTGCCTGGCTGCGATCAGCGAGCTTGGATCGAAGGACGGCGCGCGCGCCGGTATCGATCCCTAGGCTGGTGGCGCTCTCGGGCGACAGGGTCAGTAGATTCTCACCTATCGAGTCGAGCAGCGCAGTGGCTTGCGCCTCGCCGGCTGGTGCTTGCGCGAAGGCCCGCGATCCGGTGAGAGCGACGGTGGCAACGCTGGCGGACAGGGCGCCGATCGCCTGGCGGCGCGAGAAGCTCAAATCGTTCAAGGTCACAACTCCACTCTGGTCAGGCGGGCGGCAGGGTTCGCACGGGGTCGACGATCAGGCAATTGCCTTCGACTCCGGTGACTCTGGCGCGCTCGCCCGGCTCGGCCGGACCGCCTCTCGCATTCCATTCGCCATCGCCGACGCGAACCCGGCCGCCATGCTCGTCGACCGGCGCGACGACGGTCACCGTCTTTCCGACCAACCGTCTTGCAGGCTCGTTAAGCCGTACATTCTCGTCGATGTTGGCCGGCTCGCCATACCAGCGCTTGCCGATCATCACCGCCAGCCCTGCATAGAGTACGAACAGCGCCAGCTGCGGCGCCGTGCCGAGGTCGAACAGCAGGGTGAAAAGGCCTGTTGCGACGGCGGCGGCGCCGATGAACACCAGGAAGAAGCCCGGCGCAATGATCTCGGCGATCAGCAGCAGGATACCGGCAATCGCCCAGATCCAGCCGGGCTCTAGATCGCCGAACATCAGCCTTCGGTCCTGTTCACGCCGGGCACAGACGGAG
>DASWTR010000214.1:0-11140 GCA_036402035.1 Sphingomicrobium sp. | reverse complement strand
ACCGCCAACGTCAACATCGACCAGCGGCTGGTGACCACTCGCGGCGACAAGAAGCGCGAGGCGCTGCGCGCGATCCTGCGGGCCGAGGATTTCAAGAACGCGATCATCTTCTGCAACAAGAAGACGACGGTGCGCGAGCTTTACACCAGCCTCAAGCGGTCCGGCTTCGCGGTTGGCCAGATCCAGGGCGACATGGACCAGAGCGACCGGATCGCCGAGTTCGACCGGTTCAAGAAGGACGAGATCACCATCCTGGTCGCGTCCGACGTTGCCGCGCGAGGCCTGGACGTGAAGGGCGTCAGCCATGTCGTCAATTTCGACGTGCCCTGGCAGCCCGACGACTATGTCCACCGCATCGGCCGCACCGGCCGCGCCGGGGCCAAGGGCATCGCCATCACGCTGGCGACGCGCGAGGATGCGGACCAGGTCGCGGCGATCGAAAAGCTGACGGGTCAGAAGCTGTCGCGGGTCGAGGGCGAGAAGGTTGTCGCCGAGCCGGTCGAAGACGCGCCGCGCGAAGAAAAGCCTACCAAAGGTCGTAGCCGCGGGCGGAGGAAGGGCGAGCGGAACCCTCGTGCCGATGAGCGCCCGGCGAAGGGGCAGCCGGCCCTGGAAGAGCTGGTGCAGGAAGAGCCTATCGTCGCGCGGCCCGCGCCCGACGCTGCGGCCGCCTGGAACGGCCCGGTGCCGAGCTTCCTCCAGTTCAGCGCGGCCTAGGCGACGCTCCTCTTCCCCTGATAATAGCGGTCGCGGAATGCGGTGGCGTACGCAGCCAGGCGACTGTTCCCGATTGCTTCGCGCAGGCCTTGCATCAGGCGCTGATAGAAGCTGAGGTTATGCTCGGTCATCAGCATCGCACCCAAAATTTCGCCCGACCGCACCAGATGATGGACGTAAGCGCGGCTGTGGGTGGTGCAGGTAGGACACGAGCAATCGGGATCGAGCGGTCCTTCATCCTCAGCAAAGCGGGCATTGCGGATGTTGATCGGGCCGTCGGCGGTGAAGGCCTGACCGGTCCGGCCCGACCGTGTGGGCAGCACGCAATCGAACATGTCGATCCCTCGCTCGACCGCGCCGACGATGTCGTCTGGCTTGCCGACGCCCATCAGATAACGGGGCTTGTGGACAGGTAGCTGACCCGGCGCATAGTCGAGCACGCCGAACATCGCCTCCTGCCCCTCTCCCACTGCCAGCCCGCCGACCGCATAGCCATCGAAGCCGATATCGATCAGCGAGTCGGCGGAGGACTTGCGCAGGCCCTCATCGAGCGCGCCCTGCTGGATCCCGAACTGCGCGGCTCGCTCCGCATGCCCTTCGCCCAAGAGGAAAGCGTCACGCGATCGCCTCGCCCAGCGCATCGAACGTTCCATTGCTTCGGCCTGGACGTCCCGTGTCGAGGTCGTCGGCACCAGCTCGTCGAACGCCATAACGATGTCGCTATCGAGCAGCCGCTGAATTTCGGTGGATCGCTCGGGCGTGATCAAATGCTTCGCGCCGTCGAGGTGCGACTTGAACGCGACGCCTTGCTCGGTGCGTCTGGTCAGGTCCGCGAGACTCATCACCTGATAGCCGCCACTGTCGGTCAGGATCGGCCGGTCCCATTTCATGAAGCGGTGCAGCCCGCCCAGCCGCGCCACCCGCTCGGCACCGGGGCGGAGCATCAGATGATAGGTGTTGCCGAGAATGATGTCGGCGCCGGTCGCGCGCACGCTGTCCGGCTTCATGGCCTTGACCGTCGCTGCGGTGCCGACCGGCATGAAGGCGGGGGTACGGATTTCGCCGCGCTGCATGGTGATGGTGCCGGTTCGGGCAGCGCCGTCGGTGGAATGAATTTCGAACAGGAAGCGGGTCATTGGCGGCGCTCCCTAGCGGTTCCGGACCTCCACCGCTACAGGCCGGCCGATGATCGAACCCTGGGTCTATGCCGCGCTGACCGCGACCGCAGTGCTGACCGGCTTCATCGATGCGATCGCCGGTGGCGGAGGGTTGATCATGATGCCGGCGCTCCTGTCCGCCGGGGTACCGCCGATCAATGCGCTGGCGACCAACAAGCTACAGTCGATGTTCGGGACCGCGACGGCCTGTTCCAACTATGCCCGCAAAGGCTTGATCGACTGGCGGGCCAATCTGTTGACCATCATCCTGGTGTTCGTTGGGGCCAGCGTCGGCGTCATCGTTGTGCAGAGCATCGATACCAAGGCCCTATCGCTGGTCATTCCGTTACTGCTGATGGCGGCGGCGCTCTACGTCCTTCTCAGCCCGCGGATGAGCGACGACGATGCCCATCAGCGGCTCAGCGCGCGGGGTTATGCCCCGGTCGGCGCGGCGATCGGCGCCTATGACGGTTTCTTCGGACCGGGCACCGGCAGCTTCTTCACCGCCACGCTGGTCGGCCTGCGCGGCCACGGGCTGACCCGCGCGACCGCTCTGACCAAGCTGTTCAATCTCACCAGCAACATCGCCTCCGTCCTGTTCTTCGCGCTGGGCGGTAAGATGCTGTGGTTGCTGGGCCTGTGCATGGCGGCCGGCGCGATGCTGGGCGGATGGATCGGCAGCCACACCGCCATGCGGTTCGGAGCGCAAATCATCCGGCCGCTGCTGGTGATCCTTTCGCTCGGCCTCACTGTCCGGTTGTTATGGAGCTATTTCGCGGCCTGACTCCCGCCGCAATCTGCCCCTAGGCGGCCAAGCCATGATCAAGCCGATGAGCAGCCAGTCGCGTTTCGCCTTCATCGTTGGGGCGCCGAGGTGCGGGACGACAACGCTGGCGAGCTTCCTCCAGCAGCACCCAGACGTCTGTTTTTCGGCGGTCAAGGAGCCCCATTTCTTCTCGCGCGATGAGGTCGCGGCCCTGCCCGAGAACGAACTCGCGCAGGCCGTTGCCAAAGAATATTGGGAGCGGTTTTTCGGTCACTGCACCGGCAATCCGGAGCTCTACGCCGAAGGGTCGGTGACCTATCTCTATGTGCCGGAGCGGATGGCGCCGATCCTCAAGCTGTGGCCGGACGCCAGGTTCGTCATCGCGCTCCGCGACCCGCTGTCGATGCTCCCGTCGCTCCACGCTCGGCTGCTGGTCACCGGCGACGAGACGATCCGCGACTTCCCAACCGCCTGGGCCAAGATTGGCGAACGCGCGCGGGGCAAGTCCCTTCCGAAGCGTGCGGCCGATCACCGCTGGCTGCGGTACGATCAGGCTGGCCAACTCGGCCAGAACGTTGAACGGTTCCTCGCTGCCGTCGGCCGTGACCGTTGCCATATCGTGCTATTCGACGACCTCGCTCGCGACCCCGAGGGCACCTACCAGGAGCTGTGCCGATTCCTTGACATCAAGCCATGGGACGGCACCGATTTTCGACCGCAAAGAATCAACAAGACCATCCGCATCGGCTGGCTTCAGCGCCTCTTGAAACGACCGCCCAAGGTGATCCGCACCGCGCTGGCCGGGGAGAAGTATCACAGGCGGGAGAAGAAGATCGGCACGACCGAAAGCCCGGGTCTCGCGGCCATCTTCCGTGTTAGAAAGCGGCTGCTCGACTGGAACAAGGTCCCGGCAAAACGTCAGCCGCTTGATCCGGCGGTCCGGCAGCAGATCATCGATCGGCTACATGACGATGTTATCCTGCTGTCGCAGGTGATCGACCGCGACCTCAGTCACTGGCTGGGTGGGGTGCCGGAGGCCAAGCCCCAAAAAGCGCGGATCAGCGCCTAGGTAGCAGCAGCGAGCTGTCGCCGTAGCTGTAGAAGCGGTAGCCCTGTTCGATGGCGTGGGCATAGGCCGATTTCATGACGTCAAGGCCCATCAATGCGCTAACCAGCATGAACAACGTCGATTTCGGGAGGTGGAAATTGGTCATCAGCCCGTCGACCGCCTTGAAGCGATAGCCGGGCGTAATGAAGATCGCCGTGTCGCCGTCGAACGGCTGGACCTTTCCTTCCACGTCCGCCGCGCTTTCGATAAGGCGGAGCGAGGTGGTGCCAACCGCGATCAGGCGACCACCTGCCGCTCTGGCGGCGTTGAGGCGATCGGCCGTGCCCTGATCGATCCGGCCCCATTCGCTATGCATCCGGTGACCTGAGGTATCGTCGGCCTTGACCGGCAGGAAGGTACCGGCGCCGACATGGAGCGTCAGCGTCTCGCGCTTAACCCCGCGCTCATCGAGCGCTGCGATCAGCCTATCGGTAAAGTGAAGCGCGGCTGTGGGCGCCGCCACCGCCCCCGCCTCCCTGGCGAACATCGTCTGATAATCGTCGCGGTCGGCCTCGTCGGTCCGCCGCTTGCCGGCGATATAGGGCGGGAGCGGCATCTGCCCGGCCCGTTCGAGCAGTAGTTCGACCGGCTCGTCGCCGTGGAAATGGAGGAGGATGGCGCCGTCCGCGTCGCGCTCGACCGCACTGGCCTTCACGCCTTCGTCGAACTCGATCACGTCACCATCGCGGACCCGCTTGGCGTTTCGCACGAACGCCCACCATTCGCGGACGCCCTCACGCTTGTGCAGGGTGGCACCGATCCGTGCTTCCCCTCGCCGGCCCTCGAGCTGGGCCGGGATCACCCTTGTGTCGTTGAATACAAGGACGTCGCCTGGCCGAAGAATGCCCGGCAGGTCGAGCACATTGCGGTCGGACATTTGATCGCCCTCGACCAGCAACATGCGTGCCGCGTCGCGCGGGCGCGCGGGGCGGAGGGCAATGCGGTCGGGCGGTAGGTCGAAGTCGAAGAGGTCGACGCGCATTATTGCGGGGTCGTTGCCTCTTGCGGGGTCGCTTCAGTGGCGGGCGCGGGAGCCGGAGCGTCCGTCGCGGGTGTGGGTGCCGGCTCGGCAGGTGCCGCTTCCGTCGCGGGCGAAGGGGCGGCCGGCTCGGGCGCGGCGACCGGCGCGGGCGGGGTGGCAGGTTCACTTGTCGGTGTCGCCGCCGGCGGGCCAGCCGCCGCCGCGGGAGCCGCGGCCTCGGTAACGGCCGGCGTCGCGGTCGCAGGCGACGCTACCGCGGTCACAGCCGGCGGGGCAGGAAGTGGACCGCCGATGGTGGCGCGGACGATGCGGGTCGGCTGGGCAGGCGGTTCGCCCACGGCGATGCCGTCGACCGATGACATCCCCTCAATCACCCGTCCGAATGCGCTGTATTTGTGATCCAGCGCGAAGCGCGGCGCCAGCATGATGAAGAATTGGCTGTTGGCGCTATTCTCCGTCTCGGCCCGCGCCATGGAGGCCACGCCGCGCAAATGCGGCAGGTCGCTGAATTCCGCGGGAAGGTCTGGAAGCTTGGAGCCCCCCTGGCCGGTGCCCTGCGGGTCGCCGCCCTGGGCCATGAACCCGGGAATGACGCGGTGGAATGTCAGACCGTTGTAGAAGCCCGCGGTGGTCAACTGCTGGATTCGATAGACATGCTGCGGCGCGACGTCTGGGCGCAGCTGGATCACGACCTTGCCGCCGTTCGAAAGCTCAAGCGTCCATTTGTTGGCGGGATCGGCCGCCACCTCAGCTGGCGCAGCCATCGTCACCGGCGGTTTGGCCGGCGGTGGCGCTTGCTTTGCCGCGACCAACGCAAAGGCGAGAAAAGGCAACGCAACCAAACGCTTAATCATCCCAAGCTCCCACCTTCGATCGGCGCCCGACTATCGCAGCCCGGTTATCGGCGCCAGTCCCTATTTCAGCTTCCCCGCGACATCGGCCGCCACGGCCGGGGTCACGAACTTGTCGATTGCCCCGCCATAGCGGGCGATTTCTTTCACCAGCCTTGACGCGATCGGCTGCAGCGACACATCGGCCATCAGGAAGACCGTCTCGATCCGGTCGTTGAGCTGCTGGTTCATGCCGGCCATCTGATACTCATATTCGAAGTCCGCGACCGCCCTCAGCCCGCGCAGGATCAGGCTGGCGCCCTGCGCCTCGGCGAAGTCCATCAGTAGGGAATCAAACTCGACCACCGTCACGCCCGACAGGTCGGCGACCTCGCGGCGGACCATCACCATCCGCTCCGCGACGCTGAACATCGGCTCCTTCGAGGGGTTGGTGGTCACGCCAATGACCAGCCGGTCGACCAGGTGCGCGCCGCGGCGGATGATGTCGAGGTGGCCGAGGGTGATCGGGTCGAAGGTCCCCGGATAGACGCCGACGCGTTCCTTGCCAGCCATCAGCGGTCCCTTTCCTGCACATAGCGGGCGACGGCGCGGAGCAGATCCGCTTCTTCGCCATGGTTGTTAAGATGCTCAATCGCCTGGTCGATCAGGATCCCGCATTGCTGCCGCGCGCGATCTTCGCCAAGCAGCGACACGAAGGTTGCCTTGCCGGCCTCGAGATCCTTCCGCAGCCGCTTTCCGGCGGTTTTCTCATCGCCGGCATGGTCGAGTAGGTCATCAGCGATCTGGAAGGCGAGGCCGATGTCGCGTGCATAGCCCCGATAGGGGGTTCGCGCTGCCGCCGGAATGCGGCCCATGATGCAAGCCGCTTCGACCGCGAACTCGATCAGCGCCCCGGTCTTCAACTGCTGGAGGCGCGTGATCGAGCCGATATCGAGCGCCTGTCCCTCCGCCACCAGGTCGAGCATTTGCCCCCCAGCCATGCCATGCGGCCCCGAAGCGCGCGCCATTTCCAGCACCAGCTCGGCGCGAACGAACGGGTCCTCATGGGTCGCCGGATCGGACATGATCTCGAACGCAAGATCATGGAAACAATCGCCGGCCAGCACCGCGGTGGATTCGTCAAAGGCGCGGTGCACCGTCGGTTTGCCCCGCCGAAGGTCATCATCGTCCATGCACGGCAGATCGTCATGGATCAGCGAATAGACGTGGATCGCCTCGATCGCCGCGCCGGCGCGGATCAGCCGTTCCTCGCCCAGGCCGAACAGCCGTCCGGTGGCGACGGTCAGCAGCGGGCGAATGCGCTTGCCCCCACCCAGGCCGGCATGGCGCATCGCCTCGAACAGGCGATCGCGGCCATCGCCGGGACTGACCAGATAACGGGAGAAAACTGCCTCGACCCTGGCAGCGATTTGGCCTGCCTCGGCCTGGAGCTCGGCGTCGGTCACGCCGTGCTCAAGCAGCATCGAACGGCTTCACGCCTTGCGGCTGGCCGTCCGGGCCAAGCGCGATCTGCTCGATCCGCGCCTGGGCCGCCTTGAGCCGCGCCTCGCAGTGCCGCTTCAGCCGGTCGCCGCGCTGATAGAGCTCGATCGATTCATCCAGCGGCGCCTGCCCCTGCTCGAGGCTGCGGACGATCTGTTCGAGCTCGGCCAGCGCCGCCTCGAAGCTCAGGCTTTCGATGTCACCCGAAGTGGCCGACGAACTTTCCATGGCTAAGCTTTTGGGCCTCGGGCGGACTCAAATCAACGCTTGAACGGATCCTTGATGCCCGGGACGATCTCGTCCTCGGCCGGGCCGCCTTCCAGGTCGATCTCGGCAGCCGCCAGCGCGGCCTCGGCATCGCGGGCGTGCTGGTCGCGCTCGGCGCGCAGTTGTTCGATCAGCGCCTCGCGATCGCTGGCCAGCCGCTCATCGGTCGGGGCGGCGGTGCCGGCCGCCTTCTGCGCCTTGGCGACCGCGGCATCCAGCTCGCGCTGGCTGGTCAGGCCGAGAGTCACCGGGTCCTTGGGCTGGATATTAGCCATGTTCCAGTGAGTCCGCTCGCGGATCGCGGCGATGGTGGTGCGGGTGGTTCCGATCAGCTTGGAAATCTGCCCGTCCGAAACTTCGGGATGGTTGCGGATGATCCAAGCGATTCCGTCGGGTTTGTCCTGGCGCTTCGAGACCGGCGTGTAGCGCGGCCCCTTGGTCCGGGTAACCGGGTCGGGCGCCTTGTGCATCTTCAGCACATAGTCCGGATCGGCCTGGCCCTTCTCGATCTCCTCATGAGTCAGTTCGCCTGAACGGATGGGGTCGCGCCCGGTCAGCTTCGTCGCGGCGGTGTCGTCGGCGATCGCCTGGACCTCAAGCACGTGCAGCCCGCAAAATTCTGCGATCTGAGAGAAGCTCAAGGAAGTGTTCTCGACCAGCCAGGAGGCGGTCGCATGGGGCATCAGCGGCTGGGCCATCTTCTTCTCCGCAAACAATAAGGGCCGCCCCACCGAAGGAGCGGCCAGTCATTGTTTGCGCATCTAGTCTCGGCCAGCGGCCAGGGCAAGCGGAGTCTGGTCAGGGAGTTTCAGGACAGAGCCGGGTGCAGTGGGACGTTTCGATGCCGCTGGCGATCTTGCGGACCAAATCCTGGTCCAGCGATGCCGCCCTTGCTGCCTCGGCAAGCATTTCCAGCACCTCGGTCTTTTGCGTGCGATCCAGCGCCCTACCGACCAGGTCAGCCTGCGCAACCAATGCGCTCAGCACCTCTTGCCGCCGAGCCGCGCCGAGCTTGGCGTCCGCAGCAATCATGATCAGGCCTTTCACCTGACCGGCCAAGCCGTTGCGGACCATCTTCGCACCATCGAGACGCGCGGAGGTCAATTGATCAGGACTGAGGCCGGCCATGAATGCCTCTACCTGGGCGACCGGCGCACTGGTGCAATGTAATCCGAACAAGATGACCGGATATATTTCGTCGAAATACTTCTCGGCATTCCTTGCTTGAAGCTCCGCGGCGGGCAAATCTTCAGCCCCACCGTGCAGCAGGTACATGGTGTTGATGTAGTTGACGCGGCCGCAAAGTTCCGAGAGCCGGGGCACGTCGATCGCGGCCTTCCGTGATGCCAGCGTCTTGCCATAAGCGCCAACTTCCTGATGGAGCCGGTTCAGATCGGGATCGCCCATTCGCGGCAGTCCGAGATCGGTTCGTTCTTCCATGCGTTCAAGCAACAGTTCGACGGCATTTTCCAGCGGCTCGGAACCGACTGGATTGGGCGGGGCGGCCGCCTGGTTGGACGCGGCCGACGCCCCGAGGCTGAGACCGACAACAAAGCAAATCCGCAGGAAGACAGATGTCATGGCCCATCCAACGTGAAGGATGCTGATGAAGCTATCAATTCATTACTATGTCGAACTCTTCTCCCGGATGCTGCGGTCCATGCAGCGGGGCGCGCCGACAATGATCAATCTTCCAGCCCGATATGCTCGTCCATGGTCATGATCTGCTCCATCCAGCGGATGATTTCCGGGTAGGCCTCCAGGTCGAAATCGGCCTCGTCGGCCACATGGGTGTAGGCGAACAGGCAGATGTCGGCGAGGCTGAACTGGTCGGCGACGAACCACTTCCGCTCGCTAAGATGCCGATCCATCAGGTCGAGCGCGGCGAGTCCCGCCTCGCGCTTGCCGGTCATCTGGATGCGTTGGGCGTCGGCCAGGGCTTCGATGCCGACGAAGCGTTTCCAGAACCGCAGTGTGGCGATGTTCGGCTCGTGATTATATTGCTCCCAGAACATCCAGCGCAGCATGTCGGCCTGGTCGAAGTGACCGTCGGGGATCAGCTTGCTGCCGTTCGCGAGATAGAAGCAGATCGCGTTGCTCTCCGGCAGAAAGCGGTCACCGTCCTGGAGCACCGGGATGCGACCGTTGGCGTTGACGTCGCGCAGATATTCGGGCGTCCGCGTCTCGCCCTTCATGATGTCGTAATTGCGCCGCTCGAGCTTCAGCCCAAGGTGCGCCGCGGTCAGCCGGATCTTGTAGCAGTTCCCCGACTTCGCATCTTCGTGGAGGATAAGCCCGCTCATAGGCCGGTCGTTAGCACGATCTTGCCGATATGGTCACCCGCTTCCATCCGGGCATGGGCGGCGGCGGCCTCCTCCAGCGGGAAGCTCATATCCATCATCGGCTTCAATCGGTTGCCTTCGACGTAGGGCCAAACGGTCTCAGCGATCTCGTCGCGGACCATCGTCTTGAAGGCGAGGTCGCGGGGGCGAAGGAAGGATCCGGTCAGGGTCAGCCTCTTCCGCATGACATCGACGACGGAGATTTCCGCGGCTGGTCCGTGCTGGAAGGCGATCGAGACGTGTCGGCCCTCGTCGCCCAGGCAGGCCAGGTTCCTGGGCACATAGTCGCCGCCGACCATGTCGAGCACGACGGCTACCCCCTGCCCCTCAGTCCAGCGCTGAACGCCGTCGACGAAGTCACCGGTCCGATAGTTGATCGCATGGGCGGCGCCCAATTCGATCGCCGCGGCGCACTTCTCGTCCGAACCGCAGGTTACGATCACCTCCAGCCCAAACAGGGTACCGAGCTTGATTGCCATGGTGCCGATGCCGCTGGTCCCGCCATGAACCAGCACCGTATCGCCTTCCGCTGCGAAACCGCGCTCGAACAGGTTGACCCAGACGGTGAACAGCGTTTCCGGCATCGCGGCCGCCTCGGTCAGGCGCAGCACTTCGGGCACCGGGAGACAGGTCCCGGTCGGCGCCAGGCAATAATCGGCATAGCCCCCGCCCGCGACCAGCGCGCACACTTTATTGCCAATCAAATGCGTCGAGCCCTGCCCTGCCGCAACCACCGTTCCCGCGATTTCAAGCCCCGGAATGTCACTCGCACCCGGCGGCGGCGGATATAGCCCTTTGCGTTGGACCACGTCGGGCCGGTTCACGCCGGCCGCGGCGACCTTGACCAGCACCTCGCCCTTGCCCGGCCTCGGCATCGGCCGCGATGCCAGTCGCAACTCGCCGTCGGCGATTTCGATCGCGCGCATCACATCCGGAACGATTTCGCTCATTATTCCCCCACGCGTGCCAGCCGCGCCGAGCTTATTGACTTGGCCCGTTCGAGGGTCAACGGTAAGCCAATGGACGAGGATGATTTCTTTTCCAGCCGCCCGCAGGACCCGCTGACATTGCTGGTCAAGCAGGACCTCGGGCCGATGTCGCAGGACGAGCTGGCCGAGCGGATCGAGGCGCTGAAGGGCGAGATCGCCCGCGTCGAGGCGCATATGGCCGCTGTTTCTGCCCACCGCTCAGCCGCGGATCAGTTGTTCAAGAAATAGTGGCCCGGCGACCACGGCTGCGACGAACGGATCGCGCCCTTACGCCTTTGCCCTTGATTGGCCGAACGAAGGAGCCAACATTGGGAATCGAGCCCGCCGGCTCCCCGGTGGGCATGGAGTATCCGAATGCCCAGTTTCGCTCGCGAACTTGAGACCACCCTGCACAACGCCCTCGGCGAGGCGTCGAAGCGCCGTCACGAATATGCGACGCTCGAGCATCTGCTGATCGCGTTGATCGACGATACGCATGC
>DASWTR010000213.1:0-7197 GCA_036402035.1 Sphingomicrobium sp. | reverse complement strand
AGCATGCTCAGGCGAGCAGGTGGTGCTGCTTGGTGGAGGGGGTGGTGCCGGTTTCGGCGCTGGCGCGGGCAGCGTGCAATGCCCCATTGCCGCATGTTCAGACGTGCATGTGGAACTGCTCGCGGGAGCGGGTGGCGCCGCTTGCGGTGCCGGGGAAGGCAGGGTGCAATGACCAGCCGCCGCGTGTTCGGGCGTGCAAGTGCTGCTGCTCGCCGGAGCGGGAGGCGACGACTGGCCGCTGGGCTGTGCAACGGCGGGCGTGGCCGCTCCTGCAAGCAGGAGGAAAAGGATGCTCCTCATGCCCCATCTCCTTCCAGCGGTCGCACGCTGACCACTCGCATCATCCCCGCATGCATGTGGTAGAGAAGGTGGCAATGAAACGCCCAGTCGCCCGGCGCATCGGCGGTAAGGTCGAGGTCGATGAAGCCGCCGGGGGAAACCCGAACCGTGTGCTTCAGCGGCTGGTGGCCGGGGTTGCCGTTGACGATCTCGAAGAAGTGGCCGTGCAGGTGCATCGGATGGGTCATCATCGTGTCGTTGATGAGCCTTAAGCGGACCCGCTCGTTGCGCGCGAACCTGTAGGGCTCGGGATTTTCGCTCAGTTTCTCCCCGTCCATCGACCACATGAAACGTTCCATGTTCCCGGTGAGGTGAATGTCGATGCGGCGCGTTGGAACGCGCAAGTCCTTGTTGGGGGTGAGGGAAACCAGGTCCTTGTAGCTTAGGACCTTGTGACCCGCATTTTCGAGGCCGATCCCGGGATGGTCGACCCGGTTCATCGGCATGGGCGCAATCATGTCGACCCCGGGCCCGACCTTGAAATCGACCTTCGACTTGTCGCGCATGTCGTGGTCCATCGCCATGCCGGACCCGCCGCCACCATGGGCGGAATGATCCATCATGCCCATGTCGACCATGGTCAGCGTCGGCCGCTCGCGTAAGGCCGGAACCTGGGCGCGCATTCCGGCGCGGGGCGCCAGCGTCGCAACCCCCATGCCGGAGCGATCGATCCCTTCCGCGACCAGGCTGTAGGCGCGGTCCTCGGGAGCGACGATCAGGTCATAGGTCTCGGCATTTCCGATCTGCAGCTCGTCGACCTCGACCGGCCTGACATTGATGCCGTCGGTCGCCACGACGAGCAGCTTCAGACCGGGAATACGGACATTGAAGATGGTCTGGGCCCCGCTGTTGATGATGCGGAGCCGGACACGCTCGCCGGCCTTGAACAGGCCGGTCCAGTTCTCGGCCGGACTATGGCCGTTGACGAGATAGGTGTAGGCCGCGGCGGTGACGTCGGAAATGTCGGCCGGGTCCATCCGCATCTCGGCGAACATCTCCGCGTCGGCCGGCGACAGTGGGTCAGGCTTGCCGCTCATCTTGTCCACCAGCGTGCGCCGGTTGCGGTTGAAGAAGCCGCCTTCCTGTTTCAGCCGGGTGAACAGGCGGTGCGGGTGCATGAAGGTCCAGTCGGACAGGACGATCACATGTTCCCGGTCATAGGCGACCGGGTCAGGACCCGCCGGGTCGATGATGATCGGGCCATAATGGCCGAGCTGCTCCTGGAGGCCGCTGTGGCTGTGATACCAATAGGTGCCTGACTGCAGAATCGGGAACTCATAGGTGAAGCTGGCGCCGGGCCGGATACCTGGGAAGCTGATTCCGGGTACTCCGTCCATCTGGAACGGAACGATGAATCCATGCCAGTGGATCGAGGTGTCCTCGTCTTCTAGGCGGTTCTCGACCGTCAGCCGGACATTCTGGCCTTCCTTGAGCCGAATGAGCGGGGCGGGGACCGTCCCGTTGATGGCGACGGCATGGCCGGCCCGGCCGTCCACCTGGAAGGCGGCCCTGGCGACGGTCAGGCGAATATCTTCGCCCGTCAGCATTCCCTGTTCCTTGGTCGCAACGCCATGGCTGATGCTGCTCGCCCAGGCGGGGCGAATGCCCGCGGCGGCGGCCAGCGCCGCTCCACCGCCGATGAATGCACGGCGGTCGAGCATGAGGGGATGTGTCATGTAGGTCTCCGCGCGCTATACGAGCGCCAGAAGCTTAAGGTTGCATGGGGTAATCGGGCGCCGCCGAAACGGCGCCCGATCGCTCAGTGAGCGTGGCCGTCGTCGCCCTGATGGGCGCCGGCCTCGGCCGATGCCGGCTTGGCCTCGCCCTCCTTGTCCATGCACTCCATCTTGCCGTCCTTGCCCTTCATCTTCTCGCAGCACTCCTTGCAGTCGTGCTTGGTCTGGCCGTGCTGGCTATGATCCATGCCCTTGTGCTGGGCATGGGGATCCGCAGCGGGCGCGGCCTGGGCAAATGCGGGAGCGGCAAGCGTGAGCGCGATCGCGCCGATTAAGGTCTTCATCTGTGAAATCTCCGAACGGTTGAAGTCGAAACGATGGTCGAGCTTCAGCCGCGCCTCGGAGGCGGCGTTGCAATCTCGAGGATGACCCCGTCGAACCGCTCGGCTGCGCCGATAACGCGGGGCGCCTGTGGCTTCAGGATCGGGCTCGGTAGGGCCTGGTCGGCCGCCGGAATCGCGCTGCACATCGCCGCGCAATCCATTGTTGAGGCGGGCGCCTGCTCCTTGTCCGGCAGGTCGTCGCAGTGCCCGGAAGTCATGTGATGACTGTCAGGCATCGGCGACGCGGCCGCCGGGGCGCTGGTCATGCCGATCGGCATCAAGACCAGTGCGATCAGCGTCAACAGCCGGAGAAATGCGGCGATCATGCCGTGCCCATAGGCCTTGAATCCTGTCCGAACAATGACCGGCATCAATCCTCGCCCTCCAGCTCGCCGAGGATCGGGCAATCCGGCCGGTCGTCGCCGTGGCAGCGGGCCGCAAGGTCTTCCAGCGTGCGCCGCATGGCGTCGAGCTGTTTCGCCTTGCGCCGAAGCTCGAAAGCGCGGGCCAGGGCAAGCGACTTCACCTCGGAGCTGGACCGATCGCGATCGTTCCACAGCGCCAGGAGCTGGCGTATCTCCTCGATAGGAAATCCGGCGTCCCGCGCCCGGCCGATGAACCTCAGCGTATGCAGGTCGCGCCGGTCATAGTCACGATATCCGCTGTCGCGCCTCGCTGCGGGTGGCATCAGGCCGATCTTCTCATAATGGCGGATCATTCGCTGGCTGACGCCGGATGCGGCCGAAGCTTCGCCGATCTTCAAAGCCGCACCCGATTGAGCCGCAACGAATTTCCAATGACTGCGACCGAGCTGAACGCCATCGCCGCACCGGCGATGATTGGCGAGAGCAAGATCCCGAACCAAGGGTAGAGGACGCCGGCAGCAATCGGCACGCCGGCTGCGTTGAAGACGAAGGAAAAGAACAGGTTCTCGCGGATATTGCGCATCGTGGCCTTGCTCAGGCGGCGGGCGCGGACGATGCCGACGAGGTCGCCCTTGACCAGCGTGACATGGGCGCTCTCCATTGCGACATCGGTTCCGGTGCCCATGGCAATCCCGACGTCGGCCGCCGCGAGGGCCGGCGCATCATTGATTCCGTCGCCGGCCATGGCCACCCGGCGGCCACTGCGCCGAAGGTACTCGACCTTGGCCTGCTTCTGGTCGGGGAGCACGTCGGCCATGACCTCGTCGATGCCGACCTGGCGGGCGACCGCCTCGGCGGTGCGGCGATTGTCGCCGGTCATCATCACGACATGGACTCCATTGCGCTGGAGCGTGGCGACTGCTTCGACGGCGCTGTCCTTGATCGGGTCGGCGACGACTAGAAGCCCGGCGAGCTTGCCGTCGATGGCAACGAACATGACGCCCTGGCCCTTGGCCCGATGATCATCGGCTAGAGGCTCGAGCGGAGCCGTGGCGATTGCAAGATCGGTGAACAGCGCCTTGTTTCCAAGGCCGACCTCATGGCGGTCGACCGTCCCGGTCACCCCCTTCCCGGTAAGCGACTTGAATTCGCTGCCAGCGGGGAGCTCCAGCCCGCGAAGCTCGGCGCCCTCGACGATGGCGGCCGCCAGCGGGTGCTCGCTGCCGCGTTCCAGTGATGCCGCCAAGCGAAGGACATCGTCCTCGGTGAACCCGTTCACCGGCTTGACGCCCATCAGCTTGGGCTTGCCCAGCGTCAGCGTCCCGGTCTTGTCGACGACAAGCGTGTCGATCCCTTCCATCAGCTCGAGCGCCTCGGCATTCTTGACCAGGACGCCGTGGGTGGCGCCCTTGCCGGTGCCGACCATGATCGACATCGGCGTTGCCAGCCCAAGCGCGCAGGGGCAGGCAATGATCAGCACGGCAATGGCATTGACCAGCGCATGGGCCAGCCGCGGTTCGGGTCCGGCGAGGTTCCAGACCGTAAAGGCGATGAGCGCGATCAGTACCACTGCGGGCACGAAGACCGCCGACACCTGGTCGGCGAGCTTCTGGATCGGAGCGCGCGAGCGCTGGGCGTCGGCGACCATGCGCACGATCTGCGCAAGCATCGTGTCGCGCCCGACCCGCTCGGCCCGCATCAGCAGGCTTCCGGTTCCATTGACCGTGGCGCCGGTAACCTTTGCGCCGGCGACCTTCTCGACCGGCACCGGCTCGCCGCTGATCATCGATTCATCGACCGAGCTATGGCCTTCGACGACCACCCCGTCGACCGGCACCTTCTCTCCCGGACGAATGCGCAGAAGGTTCCCGACATGGACATGGTCGAGCGGGATATCTTCCTCGCTGCCGTCGTCGTTCATCCGGCGCGCGGTCTTGGGCGCAAGACCAAGCAAGGCGCGGATGGCGGCGCCGGTCGCAGAGCGGGCCCGAAGCTCAAGCACCTGCCCGAGCAGCACCAATGTGGTGATCACCGCCGCCGCTTCGAAATAGACCGGAACCAGTCCGCCCATGGTGCGGAGGGAGGGCGGGAACATCTGCGGTGCAAGCGTCGCGATGAGGCTGTAGCCGTAGGCGACGCCGACCCCGAGGCCGATCAGCGTGAACATGTTGAGGTTGCGCGTTTTGAGGCTCGCCCAGAAACGCTCGAAGAAGGGCCAGCCGCCCCAAAGGACGACGGGCGTGGCCAGGCCAAGCTGCACCCACATGGATGTCCGCATCTGGAGCGGCTGCCAATCGAGCAGCTCCGCACCGAAAGTGAGGGCGATCAGCGGGAGCGACAGGACCGCGCTGACCCAGAAGCGCCGGGTCATGTCGACCAGCTCGGGGTTGGGCCCTTCCTCCAGGCTAGGCTCCAGCGGTTCGAGGGCCATGCCGCAGATCGGGCATTGGCCGGGCCCGTCGCGCCGGATCTCGGGGTGCATCGGGCAGGTCCAGATGGTGCCGGCGGCAGTTGCCGCCAACGCCGTCCGGTCCTTGCTCGTCGGGTTGAGATATTGGTCGGGATTCGCCTTGAACCTTTCAAGGCAGCGGGCGCTGCAGAAATAATGGTCGACCTCGCCCAGCCGAACATGATGATCGGCGGTTCGCGTATCGACTTTCATTCCGCAGACGGGATCGGTCACCAGCGGGCCATGCTCCGGCCCGGCGGGGGCGTCATGATGGCAATGCGCATGCTCGGCCAAGGGCGTTCCTCAACGATTCGACTCTCGATTTGGCCGCTTCTGCACCTTGACATGGTGTCAGAGTCAAACCCGCCTTCGTCTCATCCCGGCGGCCGGCCGGAACAGCTGCCGCCATGCCCATGATGCATGACGAGATGGATCAGCGGGCAGGCGGGGAGGACGAGGAAGGGTGGGAAGTCGAGCGCATGCCGGTGGTGATCGGTTCGCAGCAGCAGTGCCACCCCCCGGGGCAGCCGGGATGACCAGCCAAATCATGTTGATCCTGGTCGTCATGCTGGGCCTTCCTGGGTCAACGGGTCCCAGGCAGGTTGGTCCGAAGTAGCAAGCGGCCTTGGGTAGCGGCTTGCCAGCTCGTGCCGGGCGCCCATGTTGGCCACCGAGCATCTCCACCCGAGCTCGGCCTCGATCCGCTGCCGAAGGGCATCCGATGCCGCCGGCTCCCCATGGACGATGAAGGTCTCCTCGGGCGGTCCCGAAAAAGCGGAGAGCCAGCGCATGATCTCATCGGCGTCGGCATGAGCCGACAGCATTTCGAGGTCAGCCACCTCCGCCCTGATATCGATCCAGCCGCCATGAATTTTGACCTGCCTCTGTCCATCCACCATCGCCCGGCCGCGGGTGCCGGCAGCCTGGAAGCCCGAGAAGAGGATCGTGTTGCGCGGATCGCCGCCGAACGCCTTGATGTGATGCAGGACGCGCCCGCCGGTCGCCATCCCGCTCGCGGAGACGATCACCTTGGGCATTGGGTTGGCCGACAATTGCTTGGAAGCGGCGACATCGCGGACATAGGTCGCGCTCGCGCAGACTTCGGCGCAAATGTCGGGAGCGAGCCGGTGATCGGCGCGGCGTTGGTGGAGCAGGGCGGTAGCGTCGGTCGCCATCGGGCTGTCGACATAGATTGGGACGAGTTCCAGCCGCCCGGCCTGCTTGAGCTCCCACAGGTGATAAAGCAGCGATTGGGCGCGGCCCACCGCGAATGCCGGGATGATGACGGTCCCGCCGCGCCGGACCGTCCGCTCGACCACCTCGCCAAGCGCCTCGGCCGGGTCGGCAGCGGGATGTTTGCGATTGCCGTAGGTGGATTCGACGACGAGCCAGTCGGCGCGGCCGACCGGTTCGGGATCATGCATGATCGCGTCGCCATATCGGCCGAGGTCACCGGAGAAGAGGATGGTCCGGCCGCCGGCGCGGATTTCCGCGGTGGCCGCGCCGAGGATATGGCCGGCGCGGCGGAACAGTAGCTCGAATTCACCAGATACTCGAGTTGCCCGGTGGAAATCGACCGGCCGGAACCGCTCCAGCGCGGCCTTCGCATCGGCCCTTGTATAGAGCGGAAGCGCGGGATGATGCTTGCTGAACCCGTGACGGTTGGCGAACTCGGCATCCTTCTCCTGGAGAAAGGCGCTATCGGTGAGGATCAGCCGCGCGACGTCGATGGTTGCCGGAGTCGCGTAAATCGAGCCACGAAAGCCCACCCGAACCAGCCTCGGCAGATAGCCGCAATGGTCGAGATGGGCGTGGGTGAGGACTACCGCATCGATGCTTGCCGGTCTGACCGCAAGCGGCTTCCAGTTCTTGAGGCGAAGCTCCTTCTGTCCCTGGAACAGGCCGCAGTCGATGAGGATCCGCTGGCCGTCATGCTCCAGCAGGTGCTTCGAGCCGGTGACGGTGCCCGCGCCGCCGAGGCTGGT
>DASWTR010000212.1:0-27335 GCA_036402035.1 Sphingomicrobium sp. | reverse complement strand
CATCGCGGACCCCAATCAGCTGGAGATGGCGCTTCTGAACCTGGCCGTGAACGCCCGCGACGCCATGCCCGAAGGCGGCACCATCACCATCTCCGCTGAGCCAGCCAAGCTCGGCAGGCGCAGCCGGGTCGAGTTGCCGCCGGGAGAATATGTGAAGCTGTCGGTCGCCGATACCGGGACCGGCATGGACGAGAGAACGCTGCAACGAGCCGTCGAACCTTTCTTCAGTACGAAGGGGGTCGGTCAAGGGACCGGCCTCGGCCTCTCAATGGTCCATGGCCTTGCTGCGCAGCTTGGCGGCGCCATGACGATCGCCAGCCGAGCCGGACTCGGGACCAAGATTGAATTGTGGCTCCGGATCGCCGAGGCAGCTGCGGAGCATGCCAGCAGCGATCATGACGCTCAGCTGACAAATGCGGCGGGCACCGCGTTACTGGTCGACGACGAGGATTTGGTCCGAGCCAGCACCGCCGAGATGCTTGGTGAGCTCGGCTATTCCGTCGTTCAGGCCAAGTCCGCCGAGGACGCGCTGGCACTGGTCAACGAAGGTCTGACTCCGTCGCTTTTAGTCACCGATCACTTGATGCCGGGCATGACCGGGGTCGAATTTGCCCGTACCATGCGGTCGATGGATAAGTCGGTGGCGGTATTGATCATCTCGGGCTATGCCGAATCCGAAGGCATCGCGCCGGACCTGCCGCGCCTGGAGAAGCCATTTCGTCAGGCGGATTTGGCCAAAGCGCTCTGCCACGACCCCGCCGATATGTAATGGCCGACGGCCGTTCCGACCCATTCCGGACATCAGCTTGCCAGCTAAGCTGGCCACGCAATTGTCGAGGGATATGCGATGTCGGCTGAGCCGCTCCAATTCAGCGGAGCTCAAACGTCCAACGGAGATTTGCTGCCATGGTGGGCGCGCCGGTGCCACCCCAGCGATTGGGCGCGATCGCGCTTATCATCTTTGGATGACGGCTAGTAGGCTCGTAGCGAGCCATTTATGAGATTTGAAGCTTGCCAACCTTCATGACCGCTCTTTCGCATGTGGGTCGCAACAGCCATCCAAGGCGGCTCAGGCGTTTTGGCTTCGATCGCGCCATATTCCCTGCCAACCTGCGGACATGACCGCCGACGAAGTTGGTCCGCAGGTTCGACGAAGCGTAAGCCGCAGGGCACTCGATGCGGAAGTCCGTCTTCGGCGCTCAGGCTCTCTTGGTTTTCGCGTTCGTATCTTCGATGCCTCGTCCGACGGCTGCAAGGTTGAGTTTGTCGAGCGGCCGGCGGTTGGAGAGCATGTCTGGGTGAAGTTCGATGGCCTCGAAGGGATCGAGGGTACCGTCCTCTGGGTGGATGGTCACTGCGGCGGCGTGCAGTTCGAACGACCATGGCACGAGGCCGTCTTTCGCCGGCTTACGTCGTCCAGGGGGCCATCCCAGACACCGCCCGCACCCTTCGTCAGGCACCGGGGAAAATCTCCGCCTTCGCAAACGGTGCGCCCATCGCTCCCAACCTATGCCACTGCGGTTCCGAATAATTTCCCAATTCCGGCGGTGACCGCCATTGCGAGCGCTCCCCAGAAACTGACCCGGATCACCGAGGGTCCGACCGGGGCGCCGCCGACCCGGGCTCCGAGAAGTCCGAGGATCGCGAGGCAAATGAGCGACACCGCCGCGACGATCGGGACGAGCATCGCCATGGGCGCCAGCGGCACGACCAGGAGTGGGGCGGCCGCGCCCGCCGTGAAGGTCAGGGCGGACGTGACTGCCGCCTGCAGCGGCCGGGCCGAGCTTGTATCGGACATTCCGAGCTCGTCGCGGGCGTGGGCGGACAGCGCGTCCTTGGCCATCATCTGCTCGGCGACTGCGGCCGCCGTTTGCCGTTTCAAGCCCCGCCCTTCATAGATGCGGATCAGCTCTTCGCGCTCCCGTTCAGGCTGCTGCTCGAGCTCAGCGGTCTCCCGGGCCAGATCGGCTTTCTCAGTGTCCGACTGCGAGCTGACCGAAACATATTCGCCCGCCGCCATCGACATTGCACCCGCAAACAGCGCTGCGACGCCGGCGACCATGACGCTCGAGCGGCCTGCCTCCGCGGCGGCGACACCCACGATCAGGCTGCCGGTCGAGACAATGCCGTCATTCGCGCCCAGGACGGCCGCCCGCAGCCAGCCGATACGCGAGGTCGCATGCTGCTCGCGGTGGACGTGAAGC
This sequence comes from Sphingomicrobium sp., assembly GCA_036402035.1. Classification (GTDB taxonomy): domain Bacteria; phylum Pseudomonadota; class Alphaproteobacteria; order Sphingomonadales; family Sphingomonadaceae; genus Sphingomicrobium. The sequence goes on along the minus strand of DASWTR010000212.1, from coordinate 25,131 downwards.
CGGCTCACGGACTTGCCTCGCCGGGGTTCACCGCCCCGGCGCCGTCCGCTTGACGTAGCGGCCGACCAAAATCGCCGCCGGATACAGGATTTCCTCCTCCTGCCCGGCATGCGCCGTCAGCTGGTCGCTGAAACGGACATACTCGTCGCGCCCGGCCTTGGTCGCCGCCGCGCGAAAGCGGGAGAGCGCATCCCGGATCGCGGCGTGCTCCTTTAGCATTTGCGGAAGCTCCCGCTCAAGCGCATCTGTCATTGGCAGGACGGCGCGCATGTCCGGGGTGGCATTTCCACGGGCAAGTCTTGGCAGCAGGCTGAGCGGCGGCGTGGCAATCTCCTCTTCCCGCTTGAAGTGGGGCGCCAGAGCCTCCTCAAGCGCGTGTGCGGCGCTTCCAAGGTCGCCGCCCTCCGTTGCGGCGCGAGCCAGGATCTCATGCAGGTGGCGGTGCTCGGCGGCCAGCGACGGCGGAGTTCGCATAGCCTCGGCCGGCGCTCCGGCATGATGCTGGGAATGGACGTCCTGGGCATCGGCAGCCGAACAGGAAAGTCCGGCCATCAACATCGATAAGGCAAGAGGACGCCTGGTCATGGCGGCCGGTCTGCCCCCGTGGGTGACGCCATGGAATACGTATTTGCCGCATACCGCACCCCCTCGAAGAGAACGGGTTTGCCTGCCGGTCGGCGCGTTTCCCAACGATCCTGGCGGGGTCCATCCTGGTTCAGCGCGGCATCGTCAGGAGATTAAGGTCAATCCCGTAGCGACACTCGAGCTGGGTTGGACCACAAATGCATCCAACGAACGTGGAGGTTGCTGGTGGCAGCGCGCAACATCGCCAATTCGCTCGAGCCCGGTCAGGCGATGATCTCGGGTGATCCTGGGCCGAATTTGCACAGGTGCGGGCCTCGCTTCACGCCATGGAGACGTTATGATGGCTAGCAGCAGGAAATGGGCGCTGGGCGGGTCGCTGTTGCTCGCGGTGGGCTTGTGCGCGCCGGTCGTCAGTACCCCTCCGTCCGGCGCAATCGCCTATTGGCAAAGCGGCAACGAGCCCGTGTTCATCGTAGCGCTCATGGTCGCAACGGCGTTGCTGGCCGCGAGCAACGAGATGAAGCATATCTTGACCGCTGGCTTGGCCGCCTTCGGAATTGTCGGATTCAGTTTCTTGCGCATGTTGTATGTGCTGACAGTCTCCCGGCGGCATATTGCGGAAGGCACGGGCAACCCGGAGACCGGGCTGGCGGAGGCGGTCTTTGCATCCGCCCACGTCATGTGGGGCTGGGCCGCGCTGTTCCTGGGCGCCGCACTATTGATGTTCGCTGGGTGGAAATCGCGCCGAACGCGCAACTGAGCTGCGGGGACCGATCGTGCGAACCGCCGTCTTCGCGGCGGCCCTTATTCAGTCTGCCACCCTCTCAGGCGCCCGCTCCTTGAGCTTGTGCACGCCGATCAGCTTCAGCACCATCTCCTCATAAAAGGGTTCCGGCTGGCCGCGCCGGATCTTGCCGAGGAAATATTTCTCGAACGCGGCCTTGGCATAATGGACCCAGCGGCCCTCGGACGACCAGTTGACGTTGCGCGGAGGAATCTGCGGCTGGGCGATGAACGCCACTCCGCCGTCGCCGAAATCGGCAAGGCAGATTGCGTTCCAGCTCGCCTCGGCCTTGGGCTCCTCCCCGTCGAGGATCGAGGAGAGGTTGGCCGCAATTGCGGTCGCCATGCTTTCGATCATGAACCCGGTCTTCGGCACGCCGACCGGGATCGGCGTCGGGCCGACCGGGGGAATGGCGACGCAGACGCCCAGCGCGAAAATGTTGCGGAACGTCGGATTGCGCTGATGCCCGTCGACCAGGATGAACCCGCGCGGATTGGTGAGCCCCTCGATCCCAAACACGGCCGGCACGCCGCGGAACGCAGGCAGGATCATCGAATAGCGGAAGGGCAGGGCGCGGCTGGATTTGACCGATCCATCCTCCCCCAGCTCGGAGACGTGCATCTGGCCCGGCTCGACCCTGTCGATGCGCGCATTGACGAGCCATTTTATATGGCGCTGGCGCATTTCGCTTTCCATCATGGACTTCGTGTCCCCGACTCCGTCGAGGCCGAGATGCCCGACATAGGGTTCGGGTGTGACGAAGCTGATCGGCACCTTGTCCCGCAGCTTCCGGCGCCTGAGCTCGGTATCGATGATCATCGCAAATTCATAAGCCGGGCCGAAGCAGGACGCGGCCGGAGCGGCGCCGATGACCACCGGGCCCGGCTCGGCGACCAGCCGGTCGAAGGCCTCCGCGGCCGAGGTCGCATGATCCGTCTGGCAGATCGAAACCGTATGGCCGGACGGGCCGAGGCCCGGGATCTCGTCGAAGGCGAGATCGGGACCGGTGGCGATAACCAGATAATCATAGGCCAGCCAGGTGCCGTCATTGAGCTCGAGGCGATTGTCTCCTGGGTGGACCCGCCGGGCTCCGGCGCTGGTGAAGCCGATCCCCCGGCGGGCCATGACGGGGCCGAGCTCGACCTGGATCGCTTCCGGCTCGCGCCAGCGCACCGCGACCCACGGGTTCGACGGGACGAAGCTGAAGCTGGGCCGGTCGGAGACCAGCATCAGTTCGGCCCGATCACGATGGGCGGGCGCGAGTTCATAAGCCGCGATCGTTCCGCCGAGCCCGCCGCCGAGCACCACGATGCGCGGCAGCTTCCTCTTCTCGTCCATACGTCTGGTCCTCTTCCGGCCCGATGCTGAACCGGAGGGGGAGCAGCGCGCCATACGTAAGACCACGGACTTCGGCGTCGCCTAGATCAGTGCCGCCGTTCGGCCTGCATTGGCCGCCACGCCGGGCGGGCGGAGCCTCGCAGCTGTGCTCGAAGGCTCGTTGCCGACGGCTCATTCCCCGCCCTGGTTTGGCGGGGATCGCAGGCCCTCGTCCATCATGTTGCCGACCGGCGATCCGGCCCGCTGCCCGGGCTGCTTCGCGACATCTCCTGCTCCAAGCTCAGCGGGACGGAGACTTCCGGAAAGTCACGTATGGAGTCCCGGATGCCAGCGGCCGATGCTCGGCGAAAAGGAGGCTTAGCCCATGCATGTCGATCCCTACCTCAAGATGGCCGAGGCGCAGGTCGAGAGCGTCCTTCGCGGGGATGCTGCGGCGCCGGTCGTCAAGACATTCTTCGACGAGCCGACCTTCACGGCCACCCATATCGTCCATGATCCCGAAACCAAGGCTGCGGCGATCATCGACAGCGTGATGGACTTCGACCCGGCATCCGGCCGAACCTCGTTTCAATCCGCCGATCGCCTCGTCGAGCATGTCCGGTCGAACGGCCTCAAGGTCGAATGGCTGCTCGAGACCCATGCCCATGCCGACCACCTCTCGGCAGCACCCTATCTCCAGGAGAAGCTCGGGGGCCGGATCGCGATCGGCGAGCATATCCTCACCGTCCAGCAGGTGTTCGGCAAGATCTTCAACGAGGGGACGGCATTCGCCCGGGACGGCTCGCAGTTCGACAAGCTGTTCGCCGATGGCGACAGTTTCCGGATCGGCAGCGTCACGGGAATCGCGTTGCATGTGCCGGGCCATACGCCGGCCGACCTCGCCTATGTCATCGGCGATGCCGCCTTCGTCGGCGACACCATGTTCATGCCTGATTATGGCACGGCGCGAACCGATTTTCCTGGCGGGAACGCGCACCAGCTCTATCGGTCGATCCGCCGCCTTCTGGCCCTCCCGCCGGAAACCCGTGTGTTCCTGTGCCACGACTATAAGGCGCCGAAGCGGGATCAATATGCCTGGGAAACCACGATCCGGGCGGAGCTTGCCGGCAACATCCATGTCCATGGAGGCGTGTCGGAGGAAGCCTTCGTCGACATGCGGACCGCCCGCGATGAGACGCTCGACATGCCGCGCCTGATCCTTCCCTCGGTGCAGGTGAACATGCGCGCCGGCCACCTGCCCGAGCCGGAATCGAACGGCATGCGCTACCTCAAACTGCCGCTGAATGTACTGTGAGCGGCGTCGTCCAACTGGCGCCAATGTCGCCCACGGTTGCGACCATCGGCGGCCTTGCGATCGGCTCCGCCGCCGCCCTGCTGCTGTTGCTGACCGGCCGGATCGCCGGGGTCAGCGGCATGGTTGCGACCCTTGCCCGGATCGCGGATTCAGGCCCGCCCTGGCGTCCGGCGGCCGCGTTCGTCGTCGGGCTTCCGTTGGGCGCTTCCGCCGTATCGCTGCTCATCCGCCGGCCGGACATCGCGGTGACATCCTCGGTGCCGCTGCTGATCGCCGCCGGGCTGCTGGTCGGCTTCGGCACCCGGCTCGGCAACGGCTGCACCAGCGGCCACGGGGTGTGCGGCATCGGCCGGCTCTCGCCTCGATCGATCGCCGCCACGCTGACGTTCATGGCGACCGCGATCGCGACGGTATTCGTCATGCGGCACATGGTCGGAGGTTGAAATGAAAACCAGCCTTGCAGCGCTTGCAGCGGGCCTCCTGCTTGGGGCCGGCCTCGCGATATCGGACATGATCAATCCCGCCAGGGTCCTGGCGTTCCTAGACGTTGCCGGCGCCTTTGACCCGACGCTTGCATTCGTCATGGCCGGAGCCGTCTTGGCATCGGCGATCGGCTATGCCGTGTCGCGCCGGCGCAAGGCGCCGCTGTTCGGAGCCCGCTTCTTCATTCCCGAGAACCGGCAGCTCGATCGTCAGCTGATCGGCGGGGCGGCCCTGTTCGGGATCGGCTGGGGCCTCGCCGGCTATTGCCCGGGTCCGGCCGTCGCCGGCCTGGCATTCGGCATGTGGCAAGCCTGGCTGTTCGTCGCGGCAATGCTTGCGGGGATGATGCTCCACCGCCTGGCGGCCGCTCCGCGCCAGCGGAAATCGCAGTCCCGGCCGGACGGCCGGGAAGCCGCATGACGAAGGCCCTCGATCAGCGATTCTCGGTTTCGCTCCAGCTTTGGCCGGGCGAGCTTGGGCTCGTGCCGGAGGCGGGATTCGGCACGACCGTCAACAATCGACCGGACGGGGAGGAAGCGAGGGAGCCGGCCGGCTCCGAGCTGCGCGCGGACGCGCAGCGACCCGATATCGCCTTTGTCGATATTCCGATCGTTCCGGGGCAGATGACCGACGCCGATGCGCGCGCGCTGAACGAGGTGCTGGCCGGCGAGAGGGGCAGGGTGCTCGGCTTGTGCCGGACCGGCGGGCGCTCGACCCGGCGGTGGCAGCGCAGCCATGAGCTCGCCGCCGCCGGCGGGTGAGTTCGGTGAAGGCATTTGGCCGCTACCTGCCGTTCCTGGAATGGGCGAGGGCCTATGATCGAAGCAGCCTGATCAGCGACCTCGTTGCAGCAATCATCGTCACCATCATGCTGGTGCCCCAGAGCCTGGCCTATGCCCTTCTTGCCGGCCTTCCCGCCCAGGTCGGGCTCTATGCCTCCGTGCTGCCGCTCCTTGGTTACGCCCTGTTCGGGACGAGCCGCACGCTTGCGGTCGGGCCGGTGGCGGTCATCTCGCTCATGACGGCAACCGCCGCCGGGAACGTGGCCGCGCCCGGAACAGCTGACTTTGTCGCGGCGGCCCTGATCCTCGCTTTTCTGTCCGGGCTGATGCTCGTTGCAATGGGGATCCTGCGTCTGGGCTTCCTCGCCAACCTCCTGTCCCACCCGGTGATCGCCGGGTTCATCACGGCATCGGGCATCCTCATCGCGGTAAGCCAGCTGAGGCACATCCTCGGGGTCGGGGGCGGCGGCGAGACGCTGCCGGCGATGCTCGCATCGCTTTGGGGCAACCTGGCCCGGATCGATAGCGCGGCGCTTGCGATCGGCGCCGGCGCGATCCTGTTCCTGTTCTGGGTCCGGCGCGGGCTCAAGCCGCTGCTCATCCGCGCCGGGCTGGCCGAGCGCCCGGCGGACCTCATGGCCAAAGCCGGCCCGGTGATCGCGGTCGTCGCATCGACCGCGCTGGTGGCGGCGCTGGCACTGGACGTGGCGACGGTCGGCGCCATTCCGACCGGCCTGCCGCCGATCGGAGCGCCGCTGTTCGACGCGGGATTATGGTCGGCGCTGCTGGTCCCGGCATTGCTGATCAGCGTCATCGGCTTCGTCGAATCCGTATCCGTCGCGCAGACGCTCGCCGCCAAGCGCCGCCAGCGGATCGATCCCGATCAGGAGTTGATCGGCCTCGGCGCCGCCAATCTGGCGGCAGCCTTTTCGGGCGGCTATCCGGTCACCGGGGGCTTTGCCCGATCCGTCGTCAACTTCGATGCGGGCGCCCGGACGCCCGCCGCCAGCGCCTTCACCGCGGCCGGGATCCTCCTCGCCATCCTGCTTTTGACCCCCTGGCTGTTCCATCTCCCGGTGGCGGTCCTCGCCGCGACGATCATCGTCGCGGTGCTGAGCCTCGTGGACCTTCGCCTGCCCAGGGAGTTGTGGCGCTATTCGAGAAGCGACTTTGCGGCGATGGCCGGCACCATCGGGGTCACCTTGCTCGCGGGCGTCGAGGCAGGCGTCATCGCCGGGGTCACCCTGTCGCTCGCGCTCTACCTGTGGCGGGCGTCGCGGCCCCACGCGGCGATCGTGGGGCTGATCCCCGGCACCGAGCATTTCCGCAATATCGTTCGTCATGAGGTGGAGACGGCGCCCAATCTTCTCACCTTGCGGATCGACGAGGGCCTGACCTTCATCAATGCGCGTTGGCTTGAGGACATGGTCCTGGCGCTGGTCGCCGAACGGCCCGAGCTCGAGCATCTGGTGCTGATGTGCTCGGCGGTGAACGAAATTGATGCGTCGGCGCTCGAGAGCCTCGAGGCGATCAACCATCGCCTGGCTGACGCTCAGGTCACGCTGCACCTGTCCGAGGTGAAGGGGCCGGTGATGGACCGGCTTCAGCGGTCCTATCTGCTGGAGGAATTGAGCGGCCGGGTCTTCCGGTCGCAGTTCGACGCCTATCGGGCGCTCGCGAAGCGGAACTGCCGCGCGCCGACCGCCGCAAGCGGCGAGCTTCGCGGCAGCTGATGGCAAGGCGGCGAGACGGCCTGCACGCCGACGGCGGGCGCCTGACAGGCTCCCGCCCCGCCGCTCCTATTTGCGGCGGGTGCTTTTCTTGCGCTTGGTGCCGAGACCAATAGACTTGGCCAGCGCCCGGCGCTGCTCGGCATAATTGGGCGCCACCATCGGGTAATCAGCTGCAAGGCCCCACCTCTGCCGGTACTCATCCGGAGTCATCTGATAGTGGGCCATCAGATGCCGCTTCAGCATCTTCAGCTTCTTCCCGTCCTCGAGGCAGACAATATAGTCCGGCCTGACCGAGGAGCGGATCGGAACCTTGGGTGCAGGTCTTGCCTCGGCTGCAGCGCCGGATCCCGACAGGCCGCTGAGCGCGCCATGCACATTCTGGATCAGCTGTGGCAGGTCGTTGACCGCCACGTTATTGTTGCTGACATGCGCCGCGACAATGTCGGCGGTCAGCGTGATCATCGCATCTTCGTTTCCCTGATTGTCCATGTCTTCTTTTCCCGAGCGAAATGAGAATCACTTCTTGGCAATCTCACCAAATATTACGAGCCGCAACTTTAGTGGCAGCGTTATGAGCAGCGGAGTTGCATTTCCATCGTGAGGTGAAACCTCCTTTTGTCGCCTGTTGAAGAGCTAATCGTCCCAGCTCGGAAAATCGGGAAGACTGTGAGCCTGAAGCGAAAGTCACCGAAGCATTTGAACTCTTGGCTCCGATGCAGCGACCGCAGTCTCGGGCTTGCCGGCCCTATGGAAATGAAGGGCTGCCCCGGAGCGGAACGACGGCTGGGTCGACCAGCGAGGCGACCTGTGTTTGCGCAAGCCAATCCTCGTAGCGCTGCGGCGCACAGCCGCCTTCGACGACCATCATCCGGTAAAGGTCGCGGCTGGTTAGCGCCCACATAATCCGCCGCGCCTCGTCGAGGGCAAGCCCGCGCCGCTCCAAGCGGGCCGAGACCAACCGTTCGATCCGATGCTTCTGCAACTCATGGCGCATCTGCTCGAATTGCCTCTCGACCTCGCGCAGCAGCGGCGAAAATCAGGACATCTCCCGAAAGAACCCGAGATCCGCCCGCTCGCTTTCATAAATTGCACGAGCGACCCGTGCCGTCCGGTCGACCAATTGGACCGGATCGTCGATGCCCGCCAGCAGGGCTTGAGCGGCCATGATACTGGCCGCCGAACATCGACTGCTCCATCAGCGCCCCGAGGATTCCCTCGTTCGATCTAAAGGCGGCGTAAACGGTCGATTCCGCAACCCGGGCCTTTCCGGCGATTTCGGCGATCGTGACCTTGTCGATGCCCTTTTTGAGAAGGCGCCTCTTGGCCTTGACCAGGATCCCGCAACAATGGGAATTTGGCTGGTCGTCGCCACCTTTGACGATCGGTGCCGATCATCGCTCGATGTCGAACGTGTAGCTGATGCCGGCGCCCGCGGACAATTGGGTGCTCGAGCCCAATTGGCGCACCAGCGGCGACTTCGCTGCGTCGCCGAGGAGACGTTCGTACCGGGCGAACCCGAACAGGCCGACGGCCTGGCTGAACTGATAATTGAAGCCGCTCGTGGCGGCGATTGCATATGGTCCGCCGCCCGGTCGATAGCCCTTAAGTCCCGAGGCGCCCGACGCGGCGGCGTCGACCCCGAACCAGGCACGCTGGAAGCGCGCGTCTGCCAACAGCAATCGCGGCCCGATCGAAATCAGATAGCGGTCGCCCTTGCGCCAGACATGATCGGCGCCAAGGCCGGCGACGATGCCCTCATGGCCTCCAATTCCCTTGCGAAACTCCGCGCGCAAGCGAACGGACTTGCTGGCTTGATACTGAACGAAGCCGCCCGCTTCGAACGTCTTCGGCAACTTGCCAAGAGGAGCTCCGGCCTCACTGTTCGTGCGTCCGCCCTGCAGGTTGGCGACCGGGCCGGCCGAGAAGCCCTGCATTGAAACCAGCGTGATGTCGAAGCTGTCGTCCGGAGCCTCGAAGTCGAACGGCCCGGTCCCTCGCTTGACCGCAACATCCCACAGCGGCGCCCATTCGTTGCGGTCGGCACCGATGAATTTGGGGACGGACTGGCCGCCAAGGCCGACGCGCACCCGGATATTCTCTTCGTCCTGCGCCACGGCCGGCGACGAGCCCGTGACGATCGACGCCGCGCCAAGAACAGCCTGGATATATCGCGGCCGCTTCCCTCGCGCGGCCATGAGGTCGCTGCGCCGTGGGACATTGGGGAGATTGCTGCGCCGGCGAGGAAGCGCGCCTGTCATGGCTGCCTCGTATAACGGAGCAGGGACGTGTCGTATCCCAGGCTCTGCGCCCGCCCGACGAGCTTCTGGACCACCGGAGCAGCCGGAGTGGCGTCGCGAGCGAGGAGCCACAGATAGCGGCCGGAAGGCTCGCCCACGATCGACCAGCTGTAATCCTCGGCTCGGTCCAGCACCCAATAATCGCCATAGAAGGGCCCGAAGAAGCTGACCTTGAGCTTGGCGCCGCTCTGGCTGACGATCTTGGCGCGGCCACGCGCCTGGCTCAATGTCCCGTCCGGCTTTCGGCACCGGTTGACCACATCGATGCCACCGTCGGCGCGAAGCGAATAGTCGGCGGTGACCGCTTCGCATCGCTTCTGGAAGCTCTGATCATATCGGGCAATCTCGTGCCAACGCCCCAGATAGCGGTCGACGTCGACCATTTTGGCGGGCTCGGGCACGGATGGATTGCCAACCGGATGCTTGGAGCTGAGTACCGAGCAAGCTGACAGGGTGATCGCCACCAGGCAAAGACCCCCGATCGCGACCATCATTCTCCGCAGGCCGTGCTTGCCGGTGGGCTGGAAACTCATCGTTATCATCCTTCGTGAAAGCGGGGACCCGGCGGCCCCGTACCCCGGCTGCCGAGCCTGGTCGGCATCGTCTTCATGGCCGGTCGCGGCCTTCAGCGGATCATGGCCCCAGTTCATCAGCGAATAGCGCCAGCGAGAGGTGACGGGGTTTACCGGTTCTTGCGCCAAATGGCGGCGAATGAACCCGACCGTCCTGCGCATTTGGACAAAGTCCTCGTCGGCCAGATTCCGTCCGCACTTAAGCAGGATCGAAAGGATATGTCGCCCGCTGGCATAACCGACACTCTCAGGTCGCGAGCCGTCGGCGCCCTTCCAGCCGACGGCCCTGCTCATGTCGCTGGCCAGCCAGTCGCGCAGTTCCTCTGCCGTCATATTGACGGCCTCGCCGAACTCGCGGGCGATCCGTGTCCGGTCGATGGCCTTCATCGGCGGCACCGCTGCGCGCGCCTAGCGAACCGCGCCCCTGGGAAGCTCCTGCCGACCGCTGACGAGCGGGATGAGCTGCCACAGCGCCGACACCCCGACGAGGCCATAGACGATCCGACTGAGCAGGCTCATCTCACCGAAGATGGCCGCGACCATGTCGAAGCCGAACAGGCCGACCAGGCCCCAGTTGAGGCCGCCGACGATCAGCAGCAGAAGGGTGATCTTGTTGAGTGCGGTCATGGAAATTCTCCTGGGCATTGGAATGGGTCGCCCGCCGCCGGCCGGGCGAAATCGGCCGGCGCGGAGCCGTTACATGGGGAGGGATACGGCGTCCGTGACGTGGATGACCCCGTTCGACTGGATGAGGTCGGCTGCGGTGACCCTCGCGGTTCCGCCGGCGGCGTCCGTGATGACGACTGAGCTTCCGGACAGGCTGGCGGTCAGGGTGCCGCCCTGGACGGTGGTGAGCGCGGCCTTGCCGCCGCTGTCCTGGACCAATTTGACCAGCTGGCCCGCGGTCACCTTGCCCGGCACCACATGATAGGTCAGCACGGCGCGCAACCGCGCGCGGTTGGCGGGCTCGAGCAGCGTGTCGACCGTGCCGGCCGGAAGCTTGGCGAAGGCGGCGTCGGTCGGCGCGAACACGGTGAACGGGCCGCCGCTGGCCAGCGTATCGACCAGGCCGGCCGCCTTTACCGCGGCGACCAGGGTCTGGTGGTCCTTCGACGTCACTGCTCCGGCGACGATGTTGCCCTTGTTGCCACCGTCGGCGGCGGCGGCCGAGGGGAGCATTGCAAGCGCCGCTGCGGCGGCCGCTGCCAGCAATTTGGACGTGTTGATCATTGGGGTAGGCTCCTGTCATCTTCCACCTGGAAGTTGAGGCAGGAGTTAGGGGCGTGGCGGCGCGGCCTCCATACGGCCTTTGGACCGCATCTAAAGTCCAGCTTCGACCGCGATCCTGATTGCGTCGGCCGAGGTGGCGACGCCGAGCTGCTCGAGCAGCAGCGCACGGTGCATCTTCACCGTCTTCTCGCTGATCTTGAGCTCCCATGCGATCTGCTTGTTGAGCAGCCCGCGCGCCATCAGCCCCAGCACCTGGCGGCGGCGATCGGGAAGCGTCCTGACCAGTGCCACGGCCCGGGCCCGGCGGGCGTCGAACAGGGCCGGGGAATCCGGTCCCAGGTCGACCTGCGAACCGAGGAACCAGGCGAGGTCGCCCTCCTCGTCGAACAAGGGGGTAACCAATACGCCGTTGCGGAACCGGCTGCCGTCCTGCCGATAGTTCAAAATGTCGACCAGCACCGGCCGGCGCGAGCCGATCGCATGGCGGATGCGCTCGGTGATCCATGGCTCGGTGAGCTCGCCGGCGAGGAAGCGGCAGTTGCGGCCGACGATCTCACTCTCCGCATAGCCGGTCAGCTGGCAGAAGGCGGGATTGGCGATCTCGAGCGGGTTGTCCGGCCGGCGCGGGTTGCTGATGACGGTCGCGATCGGGCTCAGCCCAACGCTCTCCAACAGCTGTTCGTCCGCAACCGGCATGGGCCGTTTCTACCCGCTCCTCCGCCTAAGCGCGAGGGGCGCCGGGCGGCAGCGGTGGACTGGGCCGGCGAAGCCCCGGCCCAGCGATGACGCGGCCTCAGCCCGCCGGTCCGGCCGGCCAGTTCGCCTCGGGACGGCCGCCGGTTTTCCAGAGCGAATAGAATATGCCGGCGGCGAGGATGGCAAAGGTCACCGACAGCGAGACGGGCGGGGGGATCTTGGCAATGCCCAGCGCGTCGGCGACGAAGATCTTGGAACCGATGAATATCAACAGCACGGCCAGCGCATATTTGAGGTAGTGGAAGCGGTGCACCATCGCCGCCAGCGCGAAATAGAGGGCACGAAGGCCAAGCACCGCGAAGATGTTCGACGTGTAGACGATGAACGGATCGGTGGTGATGGCGAAGATCGCGGGCACCGAATCCACCGCGAACACCATGTCGACGACCTCAACCATCGCCAGCGACAGAAACAGGGGCGTCATGAACCAGCGGGGAGGACCTCCCTCGGGCAAGGGCTGGCGCACCCAGAAACGGTTGCCGTGGAACCTGTCGGTGACGTTCAGATGCCGGCGAGCCCAGCGGAGCACAGGCGAGGAGCCGACATCATATTCGCGGTCGGCGAACAGCCACATCTTGATCCCCGTGACGATCAGGAAGGCGGCGAAGATATAGAGCATCCAGCCGAACTGGGTGACGATCGCCGCGCCGGCAGCGATCATGATCGCGCGCAGGACGATAACGCCGAGAATGCCCCAGAACAGCACCCGGTGCTGATATTCGCGGGGCACTGCGAAATAGGTGAAGATCATGGCGATGACGAACACATTGTCCATCGCCAAACTCTTCTCGATCGCGAAGCCGGTGACATAGTTCATGCCGGCGGTGGGTCCCATGTACCACCATATCCAGCCGCCGAAACCGAGGCCGAGGGCGATGTAGAAGGCGGACATCAGCAGGCTCTCGCGCGCCTCGATCTCCCTTTGCTTGCGATGCAGCACGCCGAGGTCGAGCGCCAGCAGCGCGATGACGATGGCGAGGAACGCAAGCCACATCCATAGCGGCTTGCCGAGCCAGTCGATCAACAGGAATTCCATCTCAAGTCCCTTTTGGTTGCGCGCCCCGAGGGGCGTTCCCGTCCGACATCGCGGCTGCCGATCGGCAGCCGCCAGAGGGGCCCGGATGGGTTGGTGATGAGGGGCGGACCGCCGCCGGCTCCGCCCCGAGCGGTCAGTCGAACAGCTCCTCGAGGAAGCTCTTGCGCCGCTTGTGGCCGTGATAGGGCGCCGGATGGCCGTAGCGATCCGCCCCCTCCCACTGCGCCCGCCGGTCATCGGGGCCGGGACGGACGGGCGTGGGCGCCGCATTGCGCTCGATGATCTTGTCCAGTTCGCCGCGATCGAGCCACACGCCCCGGCACCCGGGGCAATAGTCGATCTCGATGCCCTGGCGCTCGGTCATGGTGAGCAGCGTGCTGCAGTCAGGGCATTGCATGACGCGCCCTCCTCGCGGAACGCGACGCGAAGCGTTGGATAAGGTCTTTGACGCGCAGCTTGAGCTTCTTCAGCCGAGCAAGCCGGATCGGGTCTTGCCAGCTGCTGCTCTGCTCGAGCCGGATCAGGCGGTCGATCCGCTGATGCTTATCCATCAGGCGATACAGGCGGGGATGCATGTTCGTCTCCTCTTTCAAACCGAAGTTCGATCGGAGACCCGGAGGATGTGGGGGATTTGTACCGCCCGCCGAACGCACCGGATCAACCGATGCGGTCCGACATCACGAATGCCCGGAAAGGACAGCCGCCAGAGGGGCCCGGTCCGCGCCAGAGCAGATATTATATCGGATGCGGCAATGCAAGCACCGGGGCTGGGGGTCTTCCCGGCTTCCCGGAGTCCCCCCGCCAAGCTCGAAGTCAAGCGATCGCCCCGGGCTAAGGAGATTTCCGTAAAGCGCGGGCGAGCCGGCTTTGACACATATCCTCCAGACCGCCTGACCAAGGAGGAAGCAAATGAGAGTCGAAGCCATCATGACCGGGTCGGTCCGCACGGTAGGTCCGTCGACCTCCATTGCCGACGCCGCGCGCGAAATGAGCGAGTTCGATGTCGGCGCATTGCCCGTCGTGGACGGGGGCACGCTGGTCGGCATCCTGACCGACCGCGACATTGCCGTTCGGGCGGTCGCCCGGTCGATGGATCTCAATTCCCCGGTTCGCGAGATCATGACCGCGCAGGTTGCGACCTGCCTTCCCCAGGACAGCGTCGACTATGCGCTCGAGCTCATGGCGGACGAACAGGTCCGGCGGATCCCCGTCTGCACCGGCGAGGGCGAGCTGGTCGGCATTTTTGCACTGGCCGACGCCGCCGAACGCGATCCCGACAAGCGCGAGGTCGGGCTGGCGCTCGAGGAGATTTGCGAGCCGGGCGGGCGGCATCGCCAGAAACCGGTTCATGCTTAGCTCATGATGGAGAAGGAGGAACCAATGATGAAGACTGACAGCCAGCTGCAGCTGGACGTGCTCAACGAGCTCAAGTGGGAGCCGAGGGTCGAGCATGAGAAGATCGGCGTCTCCGTCAGTGATGGCGTGGTGACCCTGTCCGGGCTCGTCCCCAGTTACTCGCAGAAGTTGCTGGCGGACGAGGCGGCGCGCCGCGTCAAGGGCGTTCGGGCCGTCGCCGAGGAGATCGAGGTCCGGCTGGCAACCCAGCCCAAGACCAGCGACACCGAGATCGCCAAGCGCGTTGCCGACGTCTTCGAGTGGGACGGCTTCATTCCGCACGACAAGGTCAACGTCACCGTCGAGGACCGGGTGGTGAAGCTCAGGGGCGAGGTCGATTGGGGCTACCAGAAGGACCTGGCCTTCAAGGACGCCTCGAAGATCTCGGGCGTCATCCGTGTCGATAATTTCATCACGGTGAAGCCATCCATCAACAAGGCGGTCGTCCGCGACAAGATCGAGGACGCGTTCGAGCGGCAGGCCGACCTCGAGGCGGACAAGATCCAGGTGAGGACCGACGGCCACCGGGTGATCCTGTCGGGCAAGGTCAACAGCTGGAACCAGCGCTCGATCGCCGAGCGGGCCGCCTGGGCCGCACCCGGCGTCACCCAGGTCGAGGACAATCTCATCGTCGGCTAGCCCAGGGCCGGGGCGGTGGGGTTTCGCCGCTGCCCCGGCTCGCAACCCCTGAAAGCCGGTCCTCCAGGGGCACGTTCATGCCGACTGAAGGGCTTCCAGCTTCCGCAAGGGAAAGATGCGCAATGCTTGATCCCGCTACCATCCGGACGCGCCTTGAGGCGCAGCTCGCCGAGCTCGAAGCCCGGCGGTTCAACATCTATACCGACCTTTCGGAACCGCTCCACCCGGACAGCGAGGAGCAGGCGGTCGAGACGGAGGATGATGCGTCGCTCGAAGGGCAGGCGGCACTCATCGGCCGGGAGGTCGCCTCGGTCAAGCGTGCCCTCGCGCGGATCGAGGACGGCACCTATGGGCAATGCGTCCGATGCGGCTCAACCATCTCGCTGGCCAGGCTCGAGGCGCGGCCCGAGGCGGCGCTGTGCATCGATTGCGCGCGCAAGGCCTGAACGCCAGGACGAAACTGACCCCTATGGGGGCGGTAAGGGGGCCCGGAAGACGCTTGTCGCCTTGGCACCCATGACACTTTCCTCGCATGAGTGGCTGACGTGAAGCTGACCTTCCTCGGCACCCGCGGCTATATCGGCAGCTGCAGCCCGGAACATCGCAGGCACAGCTCGCTGCTGGTCGCCTACCGGGGAACAAGGCTGATGATCGACTGCGGGGAAGATTGGCTGGGCAGGCTCGACGCCATCGCGCCGCAGGCCGTCCTCGTCACCCACGCGCATCCGGACCATGCCTTCGGCCTCAAGGAAGGCGCCGCCTGCCCGGTCTATGCGAGCGAGGATTGCTGGAGCGGCCTGCAAGGCTTTCCGATTGCCGAGCGCCGGGACTTCGCCGCGCGCGAGCCCTTCAAGGTCGGCGCGATCCGGGTCGAGGCCTTTCCCGTCATTCATTCGATCCGCGCCCCGGCCGTGGGCTACCGGATCGAGGCGGGCGGCCGCACGATCTTCTACGTGCCCGACGTGATCGATATCCAGTCCAGGGCCGAAGCGCTCTTCGGGATCCATCTCTACATTGGCGATGGCGCAAGCCTGACGCGCCCCCTGGTCAGGCGATGGGAAGGACGGATCTTCGGCCATACGACGGTCCGGGCCCAGCTTGGCTGGTGCCGGGAAGCCGCGGTGCGGCGGGCGATCTTCACCCATTGCGGCAGGCAAGTCGTCGAGGGCCATCGGAGCCTTGTCGAATCCGAGGTGCATGAGCTTGGCCGCGATTGCGGGGTCGAGGCCAGCCTGGCCTTCGACGGGCTGTCGCTACGGGTTTGAGGCGAGTGCAACATCGGCATGAAACTTGCGGCGTTCCCCTGGTCCGTCGTGCCTTACGACACGATGCTTTTGGGAAACGCCGCAAGCCGGCCAGTCACCTCGTCGTGGAAGCTTCGGACCAGAGAATGTTGCAACAGCAGCATTCTCGAAAACGACGCGCCACTCCTTGACTGACAAGGACAAAGATAGCGCCGGCATTCGGCACCCGACATACGCAATCATACCTAGCCGCAACACCGTTTCCTCGGGCGGCAAGGCCTCTGCCCAGGACTTGAAGCAGGAATGGGAGTGGGGAGGGTCCGGCCCGGCGTTCCTCCGCCGGCGCCGGTGCATGTCCGAGCTCTGATCTGTCGCGACCGGTAGCCCGGCTGCCCGCCTGGCCGTCACGCCGGCCGCGGCAACGCCGGCTCAACATGAAGCGCGATCAATTCCTCGATGCTGGAAATCGGGTGCTTGACCAGGTCCTTGGCGATTTCGGCGATTACCGCCTGCTTGAGGTCGCCGGCGAGATGCTTGCGAAGCTCGCCAAGGGCGCGGGGAGGCGACACGATGATCAGCTCCTTGATCTCGCCCTTGCGGTGCCGGCGGGACAGGCTGCTCGCCAGCTGCGCCAGGAACCCGGCTTCGGCGGCGTCGTGGAAATCGGACTCGCTGTATGCGCTTCGCCTTGTTCCGCCGGCATTCGAACTGAAGCTCCTGCCGGGGCCGTCGGACTTCAGGTCGCGATCGGCGTCGAGCCGTTGTTGCCATTGTTCGACCAGCTTGAGGTTGGCATAGCGGCTGTCCCCCTCGTTGCGGAGCAGCAGCGCCTTGCGCCCGTCGGTGACGAGCACCGAGGCATCGTGCGGCGTTTCCATGTCGAAAGCTCCCTTTTGTGCCGGGTGCGGTTTTCGCCGGGCAGGCGCTCGAAGGGGAATAGGTAAGTTCCTCAATGCCCGGGCCGGATCATCGCCGATGCGCGCTCACACCCGAAGTTGCCGCTGAGCCGGCGGACTGCTTTCGAGAAAGGGACGCCGCACGCGGCTCGGACCCAACCCAAAGCGAGTGCCCGCTCCATCCGCTGCAGGCGCCGGCACTTATTGGGACGGACCGCGAACAACGCGGTTTCCCGCACCGCGCCGGGCATGACGAGGATCCGAGGCTCTTTTCCTTAATGGATAGGCACTTGCCTAAGTGTCTTGACGAACCCGGCCCGATGCTCATAGCTAGGCAAATGGCTAACCTTGACGCAATCTTCCATGGGCTCGCCGATCCCACCCGACGTGCGGTGATTACGCGCCTTGCCGGCGGGCCTGCGGCCGTGTCCGAGCTGGCTGCTCCGCACGACATGGCGCTGCCGAGCTTCCTTCAACATCTGAAAGTGCTGGAGCAAGCCGGCCTGGTGAAGAGCCGGAAGCTGGGGCGGGTTCGCACCTGTTCGCTGGAGATGCAGGCCATGACCGAGATCGAGCAATGGATCGACGAGCGCAAGCGCTTCTGGGCGCAGCAATATGATCAACTGGCGGCCTATCTCGCCTCTACCGCCCCTGAGGAGAACGACCGATGACTCTCACCAACGCCACGTTCACGATCGAACGGGTGCTAAACGCCTCGCCAGCCCGGATTTTCGCCGCTTATTCCAGCCTCGAGGCGAAGAGCGCATGGTTCAAGGCGCCGGCCGATATCGAGACCCTCGACCGCGACTTCGATTTCCGTGTCGGCGGCAAGGAACGGTTCCATGCCCGCTGGCCGAGCGGAATGATCACCGATTTCGACGCGACCTACCATGACATCGTCGAGGACGAGCGCATCGTCCTGGTCTACGACATGTTCCATAACGGCGATAAGCTTTCCGTTTCCCTGTTGTCGATCGAGCTCAAGGCCGAGGGTGACCGGACCCGGCTGATCCATACCGAGCAGGGATGCTATTTCACCGGCGGGGAGGAGGCGGTGAGGGGCCGCGAGCATGGCACGACCTGGCATATCGATAATCTCGTGGCCCTGATGGAAGGCCGTGAGGCGAGGGCCTTCGCATGACGATCGAGCTCTTTGCCCATCCCTTCTCGTCATACTGCCAGAAGGCGCTGATCGCCTTTTATGAGAATGACATTCCCTTCACCTACCGGATGATGGAGGACGAAGGCGTCGGCGAGACGTTGGCATCCCTGTGGCCGCTGAAGCGGTTCCCGATCCTGCGCGAGAATGAGCGCGTGGTGTTCGAAGCCACCATCCTGATCGAATATCTCCAGGTTCATCATCCTGGCCCGGTCAAGCTGATCCCCGAGGACCCGGACCGCGCACTCGAGGCACGAATGCTCGACCGCTTCTTCGACAATTATGTCATGACCCCGCAAGGCAAGTTCGTGTTCGACGCCATTCGCCAGCCCGAGGATCGCGACCCTTATGGCGTCGAGGAGGCGCGCAAGCTGCTCGACACCAGCTACGCCTGGCTCGACAAGCGCATGGAGGGTCGCACCTGGGCGGCCGGCGAGGACTTCTCCCTCGCCGACTGCGCCGCGGCACCTTCGCTTTTCTACGCCGATTGGACGCACCCGATCCCGGCGCAATTTGGAAACCTGATTTCCTATCGGAAACGGCTGCTGGAACGGCCGTCATTCGCCCGGGCGGTGGACGAGGCCAGGCCCTTTCGTCACTATTTTCCGTTGGGCGCCCCAGATCGCGACTAGGATCGACCCCCGGCTGCGCCGGACCCTTCAGCGCCCGGGGGTCGCGTGCGACCGGCGGCCGGCGGCTCTCGGAACCATCCGCAGCAGGGGTGGAAAGGTGCGGATTGGCCAAAGCGCCAGATGATCGCCGCCCTCATGATCGACCGCGGAATGGTCCCCTCATCGGTGGCTCCCCGGCAGTGGAAACCAGGGTCTGCTGCAGCGGGGGTCTGAGGGCGCTTCCAACCTGCCTCGAGTGGCATTCATGCAGGGCCGTAGCCACGGCCTTTTTTTCGCATTCTTGGGAGCGCTCGCCGGCCAAAAAGCGACGTTCGGCGCATAGGGCGTGGCGGATGCGCGCGCATTCGCTAACCAAGGTCTCGAACGAGGAGGTCCCCATGGGCAGGCTGAAGCTGCAGATGCAAATCACCGTCGACGGGTTCAATCCCGCCGGCCGCAATGGCGACCTGTCATGGGACGAGGTCCGCGACTATTCGCGCGACCTGCTCGACAGCGCCGACACGATCCTGCTGGGCAGCAGGACCGCGCCCGACTTCATTCCCGCCTGGGACAAGTCGGCGGGGGACCCGAACGACAGCTGGCACGGCATCGGCAAGCAGATCTCGGCGGCCCGCAAGATCGTCTTCTCCAAATCGACCGATCACCCCGCGTGGCCGAATACGGTCGTTGAGAATGGCGACCTGGCCGAGGCGGTCAACCGGCTGAAACGCCACAATGACAAGGACATGATCGTCTATGGAGGGGTCGCCTTCGTCACCTCGCTGGTCCGCTTGGGGCTGATCGACGAATATCATCTGTTCATGAATCCGGTCGCCGCGGGAAGCGGTCACTCGATCTTCTCGGGTCTCGAAAGCCCGCAGCCCTTACGCCTGCGCAAGGCGATCGGGATGAACAGCGGCCATGTCCTGCTGCATTACGAGTGAGAAGGCGACCCATCAGAAGATCATCCTCGAGCCTGCCGATAAGCCCGCAGCCGCGGCTACAGGCGGCGGCGAGCAGCGTCGCTCAGGAGGCTCATCATCCCGGATACCGGCCGCCCGATCCGCATCGAGGGACAGGTCAATACAGGCTGCGACGTCAGCGCGGACGCCAGGGCAATCGCTTGCGCTCGCATATGGCTATCGCTTGGGCTCGCATATGGCCGTTTGCGGATGTTCGCCGCCGGTGCATGATGCGGCGCATGTCCGACATTGATCAGCCGGCCGTTCCGGGCCTGACCCTGGGGCTGTGCGAAGCCCCGACCGATGAGGTTCGCCAAGCGATCCTTGCGCCCCTGGCGGCGTTCAACACCGAGCAGGATTATCCCGCGGACCCGCAGCCTGTCGCGATCACGCTGAAGGACGATGCGGGGACCATTGTCGGCGGCCTCTGGGGCAAGACCGTCTACGACTGGCTGTTCGTCGAGTATCTGGTCGTGCCGGCCGCGATTCGCGGCCGCAACTTCGGCTCGAGGCTGATGGCGATGGCCGAACGCGTCGCCCTGCAGCGGGGCTGCGTGGGGTCGTGGCTGACCACCTTCCCGTTCCAGGCGCCGGCCTTCTACGAAAAGCTCGGATATCAACGGTTCGGCAGCCTCGAAAATTCACCCGGCGAGAATGTACGGATCTTCCTTCGAAAGCGCCTCAGGCCCTAGCCATGCCGGATCGCCGCGCAGCGGCGGACCGGCCTTCAGCCCTATAACTCCTTGGACAGGATCGTAACGCTCATGTCGTGCGGGCCGGGCTGCGGGCGAAAACCCATTTCCTCCTGCAGCGCGATCGCGGCCCGATCGTCGCTCTGCTGCACGGAATGCAGGCGCTTGAACCCGCGGGACCGCGCATAATCGGTGGCTCGCTCGAGCATCGTCCAGCCGATGCCATGCTCCTTGAGATCCGAGCGGACCGTGATCGCGACCTCGGCGTCCTGCTTGTCCCGGTCCGACGTCGTTATGATTGCCGAGGCGACAAGCTCTCCTCCGTCGTCGAACGCGAGCAGGTTCTCCATCTCGACATGGTCGATATTCGCCAGGTCATAGGCCAATCTTGGCCAGATGGCCTTGATGGCGCTCAGGAACCGGAAACGAAGGTCCTGCGGCCTGACCCGGTCGAAGAAGTCGACCAGGGGCCGTTCGTCGCTCGAATTGGCGGGGCGGATATTGAGCTTCACGCCTTCGCGCGTCGTGCCTTGCGAGCTCCACTGGGGCAGCTGGGCAGTGCCTGGATCCTTGGTCTGTTGCATCGCTCGCCTCCACCTTCCCGCCATACATCGCCTCATCGGGCAATAGCCGAGCAGCAGCCGGCGCGCTTTACGGTCTTGTACCTACCGGCCTGCGACGCCGGGCCGAAGAGATTGGCATGGAGGGGAGGGAGCGGGAGCGGGATGGCGACAGGCGCGGAAAATGGCCCGCGCCGGCCCTTCAACCGGAGACCTTCCATGATCAGGACAATTCCCTTGAACAAGCTGCTGCCATCGGCAGGAAACGTTCGGCGATCGACCGACGAGCAGGCCGACTTGGAGCTCAAGGCCAATATCGAGGCCCGCGGGCTTCTCCAGAACCTTGTCGTGACCGCCGTCCCCAAACCCAGGGGCTGCTTCGCGGTCGAAGCCGGCGGCCGGCGGCTCCGTGCGCTCCAGGCCCTTGCCGGGGAAGGCAAGCTCGGCAAATCGCACGAGGTCTGCTGCCTCGTGATCGAGGGCGGTCCCGCCGAAGCCCAGGAAGCGAGCCTCGCCGAGAATTTCCAGCGCCTCAGCATGAACCCCGCCGACGAATGCCTCGCCTTCCAGGGCCTGATCGAGCAGGGCTTCGAGGTCGACGGGATCGCGCGCCGGTTCGGGCTCACCGCAAGGTTCGTCGAGGGCCGGCTTCGGCTCGCCGGCCTTGCCCCACCCATCTTCGAAGCGCTCGGCGCCGGGGAGATCAGCCTCGATGCCGCCAAGGCCTATGCGGCGACGCCCGACCGGGAACGCCAGCTCTATGTGTTCGAGCAGATGGGACGCGGCTATGGCTATGCTCACGCCGACAGCATCCGACGAATGATGACGCAGGCCACCGTCAGCGCCGCGGACCGCCGCGCGCGCCTCGTCGGCGAGGAGGACTATGTCGCCGCCGGCGGCCGCATCGAGCGCGATCTCTTTTCCGACGATTCAGGCGCCCGCTGGCTCGACGTCGCCATCCTCGAACGGCTCGCAACCGCGAAGATGGAAGCCCTGGCGGTGGAAGCCGCGGCCGACGCCGGCCTTGCCTGGGTCAGGCCGACCCTCGAGCGCTGGGTCGGCTATCCGCTGACCGAGGGGCTTCGCCGGGCGCCTGTCGAAACGCCGGGGATCGGCGACGAGGAGCAGGCCGAAGTCGACGCGCTCGACGCCGAGATCGACGCGCTGGTCGCGGCGCTCGAGACCGAGGAGACGGGCGAGCAGGAGCGTTTCGAGGCGGAAGGCAGGATCCGCGAGCTCAACGACCGCATCGATGCCATCGTCAACAAGCCGCCCGTCATCGGAGAGGAGCTGAGGGCCCATGTCGGCGCCTTCCTCGTGCTGGACGAAGAGGGCCGGCCGAAGCTCGACAGCGGCCGCTACATGGAGGTTTCATTCGCGGGCGATGCGGTTACCGGACACGAACAGGACGCTGGGTCGTCGGACGGTGCGAGCGAGACTCCGGCCAAGCGGGCCGGACTTTCGCAGCGGCTGGCCGACGAGCTCGCCATGCAGCGGCGCGACATTCTCGCGGTCCATGTCGCCGCCGACCCGGCGCTTGCGCTCGATCTCGCCATCTTCCTGATGATCGATTCCGAGGCGGGATATTCGATCGACCGAAGCGGTTGCTCGCTTTCCGCCGCCCCGCCGTCCGACCCGGTGTTCGGCTTCAAGACGCCTGAGGCGGCGGCGACGGTTGCTCGCGCCGAGGCCTCGCAGGTGCTCGACCGCAGCTGGACCGAGGGGGAGACCAGGGCCGAATGCTTCGACGCCTTCCGCGCGCTGCCGGAAGAGGCGCGGATGGCCTGGCTCGGACATGCGGTTGCGCGGACCCTCGAGGCCAGTCTCAACCTTCCAGGCCCGCGCGCCTGTGCCTTCCACGACCATCTCGGGGGGATGCTGGGAATCGATGTCGCGCGCTGGTGGCGGCCGACCGGCGCCAACTATTTCGACCGGATCCCGAAAAGCGTAGCGCTTGCGGCGCTAGCCCAAGTCGGCGGTCAGGAGCTTGCCCGCCGCCATGCCAAGACCAGGAAGGCTGAGCTCGCCGAGGCCTGCGAGCGGATCTTCTCGGGCGACCTCATCGCGGACATCGAGGTCAAGGAGGCCGCGCTTGGCTGGGTCCCGGCCGAAATGCGCTTCGCCCAAGCGGCAGTGCCGGGCGAGCCCGGGCAGTTCCAACCGAATGCCGGCGCCCGCGATCCGGCGTTGGATGTTGTGTCGGCAGCCGCCAGCGGAATCGCATCGGCCGCTGAGCCCCCTGATACCGATCAGCTTGAGGAAGCGGCCTGACGTCTCCAGGGCACTTCCTCGCGGGCGGTCCTTCGAAGGGCCGCCCGCACCCCCAATGGCTCGTCAACCTTTGGCGAGCATGACATCTCGTCACCGGCTGGGGACGGCGTCCCGGACCTAGTCAAAAGCGGCCGCAGGGATCGTCCAATGGGATATGCAGGCGTGTCCCCACTATCCGCCGCGATTCAACCTGGTCACCAGCGCCTAGCTGAGGTGCCTCACTGAACAGCCGCCCAAACCCGTCCGGACGGGCGGCGGCGCTTCACAGGAGATTGGCAAGGACGGCGCATCAGACCAGAACGGATCGCCCCCCGGAATCCCCGCCGTCCCCAACCCGTGCCGAGGAAATGAGGTGATCGAAATGGCGACCAATCGCTCATCGCTTCCGCCCGGTCGGCTGGAAAGGGCCGTCGCTCGCCTCCGCCCGATTGAGCGCGAAGTGCTTCGCCTGAGCGCTGGCTTGGGCCTGTCCAACGCCGAGATCGCGGCGCGGCTCGGTCTGCGGCCAGGCAAAGCCGAGCGGATCCTGGCTCGCGCATTGTGCCGGCTCGACCGCGAGATCGAGCGCCGGGAACAGCCCTGGTGGCGCTTCTGGTGAGCCGTGCCCGAGCCTGCGGATGAACCGCCGGTCCCGGCGCCGGAAGGGCGCCCTGACCCGCCGCCGCCGCACCGCAACCCGCCGGCGCTCGGCCCGTGTTGCCGCGCTTCGCGCGGCGGCCCGCGCCAGCCTCGGCCGGGGGCTTCCCGCCCTTTGGGCGGTGCGGTAGAGGCGGCCGTTGCGGGTCCCTTGGGCGCCAGGCGCCGGATCGTCCGGCGTCAGCTTCCAGGAGACATGCCATGCACACCAGCCTTGCCGCACAGCTCGCCCAGCTAGAGCTCGGTCATCTCAATATCGAGCGCATCCCTGTCGGCGATGCCTTGGAGCCGCCGGATCCCGATGCCGTCGACCAGACGCTTGCCGCCATCTGGTCCGACCTGTTCGCCCTGTTTCCGGAAACCGCGGTTGAGGACGATGCCGAGGAAATCGCCTGGGGACTGGTCAATCTGTTCCACCGCGCAGCCCTCAAGCGCGGCGCCCAGCTCGACCGCGCGACCGACGAAATCCGCTGCCTCCTGGCTTCGGCCGACGGCTCGGAAGTGCATAGCAGCGAGCTCGAAAAGCAGATCGGCCGGGCCCGCGCCGCCGAGGCGGCGATGCTCGGGCTGGAAGCGTTCCGCGAGGCGGCTGCCTTGCTCTACGGCAATGAGACCGGCTCCTCCTGGCGTCCAGCCGGCGGATCCCGGCTCAACCATTCCGCCGCTTTGACCTCGGCCGTGGTCGACGGGCGCGACTATTTGAAGGCGCGCGCCGAGGCCCGGCGGAAGGCCGCAATGCCCGAGGGAACGCCGGTCATTTTCGCCGGCGGACGACTGTCGTTCGCCACCGCCGAGGAGGCGAAGGCGCTGGCCCAAAGCGTCTGGGAAACGCTCGACAAGGTGCGCGAACGCGTCGCCGACCTGGTCCTCGTCCATGGCGGCGACCGCAAGGGCGTGGACCGCATCGCCGCTTCCTGGGCCGAGCGCCGCAAGGTTCCGCAGGTCGCATTCGGCCTAGACAAGCGGCTCGGCGCCCGGGCCGGGTTCCGGCGCAACGAGCAGATGCTGTCGCTGAAGCCGCGCTACCTCGTCGCTTATGCGGGCAATGGCGTCGAGGTTAAGGGCGCTCATCGGGGCCGGGCGTAGAGGTCGATGCCGGCCGCCTTGCACACGGCGAGCACCCGGCCGATTTCGAGGCTCGCCTTGCCTCCTTCCAACTCAGATAGGAAGCGCCGG
>DASWTR010000211.1:0-3568 GCA_036402035.1 Sphingomicrobium sp. | reverse complement strand
CAGGATCGAGCGTGGCCGGCCACGGATCACGCTGAAGCTCGCCCTGTCGATCGACGGCAAGATCGCGCTCCCGTCCGGCGAATCCAAATGGATCACCGGCGAGGACGCTCGCGCTCACGTCCACCTGGAGCGAGCGCACAGCGATATGATCCTGGTTGGGCGCGGTACCTATCTAGCCGATTCGCCCAAGCTGGATGTGCGGCTTCCAGGTCTGGAGGATTGGTCCCCGCGGCGTGCGCTGCTTACCCGTGGCGAAGCGGTCGACCACTGGGAAATCCTGACTTCTCCGCAGGATGTTTATCGACTTCATGACGTCAATGACCTGTTGGTTGAGGGCGGATCGGCCACCGCGACGGCCTTCCTGGCGGCCGACCTCGTCGACCGCATCCTGATCTATCGCGCGCCGATCCTGGTCGGCGAGGGCAAGTCGAGCGTCGGTTATATCGGACTGGACGCGATCGCCGACGCCCATGGCCGGTGGAAGGCGGGCGACGCCGCGCGGCTTGGCATCGACCGGCTCGAAGTCTACGAGCGCGTCCGCGACTGAGCAGGAGCGCGAATGTTCACCGGCATCATCACCGACATCGGCACGGTTCGCAGCGTCGAGCAGAAGGGCGATATGCGCCTGACCATCGGCAGCTCCTATGACATGGATACGGTCGACCTGGGCGCGTCGATCGCCTGTTCGGGTGCCTGCCTGACAGTGGTCGACAAGGGCGAGGATTGGTTCGCGGTCGATGTCAGCCGGGAAACGGTTTCGAAGACGGCGCCCGGCCTTTGGGTCGAAGGCGCGCGGCTCAATCTGGAGCGGGCGCTTCGGGTCGGCGACGAACTTGGCGGTCATATCGTCACCGGTCATGTCGACGCGGTTGCTGCGGTCGTCAGCGCCGAGGACGTTGGCGGCAGCGTGGATGTCGCGATCGAGGCACCCCGCGCGCTGGGCGGAGCAATCGCGCCCAAGGGCTCGATCGCCCTCGACGGCGTGTCGCTGACCGTCAATCGGGTGGAGGATGCGGGTGAGGCGACCCGCTTTACCGTCAATCTCATCCCCCATACCGCCGAGCAAACCACCCTTGGCGGGATCGCGGCCGGCCGAAAGCTCAACCTCGAGATCGACGTTCTCGCCCGCTATCTGCAGCGCATGAGCGAGGTGCGGGCATGACCAGAACGGTGTTCATCACCGGAGTCACCGCCGGGATCGGCGCCGCCACGGCGCGCAAATTCGCCTCGAACGGCTGGCAGGTGATCGGCACCGGCCGCCGCCGCGACCGGCTCGACGCACTGGCCGCGGAGCTTGGCGATTTCTTCCATCCGATGATGCTCGACATGCGCAGCCCGGACGATTTTGGGCCGGCGCTGGCCGCGCTGCCCGAGCGCTATCGCGGTATCGACCTGCTGCTCAACAATGCGGGCCTCGCCCCGCCGATGAACAATTTGCAGGATGCGGAACAAGCGCCACTCGACGTCGCCATCGACACCAACGTTACGGGCCTGGTCGCGCTTACCCGGGCGCTGCTGCCAGGCCTGATCGAGCGCAAGGGCGGGATCATCAACCTATGCTCGGTGGCCGCCACCTATCCTTATCGCGGCGGCGCGGTCTACGCGGGGACCAAGGCATTCGTCCGCCAATTCTCGCTCGGTCTGCGCTGCGACCTGCACGGTACGGGCGTTCGCGTCACCTCGATCGAGCCGGGAATGGTCGAAACGGAGTTCACGATCGTCCGCACCGGCGGCGACCAGGCGGCCAGCGATGCGCTCTATGCCAACATGGACCCGATGACCGCCGACGACATCGCCGAGACCATCTGGTGGGTCGCGACCCTGCCCCCTCACGTCAACATCAACGCGCTGGAGCTGATGCCGACCAGCCAGAGCTGGGCCGGCTTCGCGGTTCACCGGCACGAGGGTTGACCTCAGCCACGCACGGAGCCAAGCGCGCTTGCATGAGCATCGAACAGCGCCTGGCCGAACTCGGCATCACCCTTCCCGAACCCGCCGCGCCGGTGGCGAGCTATGTTCCCGCGGTCGAGGCTAATGGCCTGCTGCACATCAGCGGGCAGATCAGCTTCGCCGAGGACGGCAGCCTGATCAAAGGCCGGCTGGGCGAGAATATGGACGTGGAAGCGGGCCAGGCCGCCGCTCGCCGCTGCGGCATCATGTTGCTGGCGCAGATCAAGGCGGCGCTCGGCTCGCTCGACCGGGTCGAGCGGATCGTCAAGCTGGGCGTGTTCGTCAGCAGCCACGGCGATTTTACCGACCAGCCCAAGGTCGCCAACGGGGCGTCCGAGCTGATGCAGGAGGTGTTCGGCGAAGCCGGGCGCCATGCCCGCTCGGCGGTCGGCGTGCCGGTGCTTCCGCTCGGCGTCGCGGTCGAGGTGGATGCGATCGTTCAGGTCAGAGCCTGACCCTCTAGGTCCGGGTCCTCAAGGGTTCGCGCATCGCGGGCTCCACGGTCCGGGCGTCCCCGAAAACAGCCTTTCCGCCTTCCGCGCCGCCATTGAACTTGGCGCAGGCATTGAATGCGACGTCCGCCTGTCGGGGGACGGCCAGGTCATGGTTTTCCACGATCACGACCTTCGCCGACTATGCGCGTCAGGCCTGGCGGTGGAGTCGACTTCGGCGAGGATATTGTCGGCGCAGCGGCTGTTCGACAGCGATCAGCACATCCCGCTGCTCGCCGAGCTGCTCGAGCTTGTCGCGGGTCGCTTCCCGCTGCTGATTGAAATCAAATGCCGGGGCGGGAATTCGGCACAGATCGCCGCGGCAGTCGTCGCGGAACTGCAAGGCTATTCCGGGCCGGTCGGCGTCATGAGCTTCGAACCGAGGGTCGGTCAGTGGCTGGCGCGCCATGCCCCTGGCGTCCGGCGCGGGCTGGTCATCTCGGAGCGCGCGTCATTGCTGGACCGGTGGCGCGGCATGCGCCTTGCGTCACCACAATTCCTTGCGATCGACCGCGGAGCGATCGCGAGGGCGTGGGTGAACCAACAGCGCCGCCGCCGCTGGGTCTACAGCTGGACCATTCGCTCGGCCGAACAACGCCAGACAGCTGCAATTCACGCGGATGCGCTTATCTGGGAAGCCGATGGCCGACCGGGAAGCTGAAATCGTCGCGCGGATCGCCCAAAGCGTGTCCGATCTTCCTTCAGCGCAATGGGACAGGCTGGCGGGAACGGCCGATCCCTTCCTCAGCCACGCATTCCTGTCATTGCTAGAAAGCTCGGGCAGCGTCGGCGAGGCAACCGGCTGGGCGCCGTTGCCAGTGACAGTGGAGCGGGCGGGCAGAGTCACCGCGACCGCGCCCGCTTATCTCAAGACCCACAGTCAGGGCGAATATGTGTTTGATCATGGCTGGGCGGAGGCCTGGGAACGGGCCGGCGGCTCCTATTATCCCAAGCTGCAGGTGTCGGTCCCGTTCACGCCCTGTGTCGGGTCGCGACTGCTGGGCGACGATCGCCACGCCCTGCTCGCCGCGCTGGAGACGGTGACGATCCAGAACCGCTTGTCCTCGGCGCACATCACCTTCCTGACCGCCGAGGAGGTGAAAGCCGCCGAGGGGCGCGGCTGGCTG
>DASWTR010000210.1:0-4032 GCA_036402035.1 Sphingomicrobium sp. | reverse complement strand
GATCGACGCCTCCACCGATCCGATGATCGTCTATGCCCGATCGCTCGACGCCAACGACCGCGCGCTGCAGCAGCGGTTCGATGCCCAGGTCGACGCACCATTGACCGCGGCCCAGGCCAAGCTCGCCGACGCCCGCTTCGCTGCCTATGGCGATACCGTGTATCCGGATGCGACCTTCACCCTGCGCATCAGCTACGGCAAGGTCGCCGCCTGGACGGAGCGCGGCAGGCAAGTGCCGACCCGCACTACGCTCGGCGGGACCTTCGACCGCGCGACCGGCGCATCGCCATTCGACCTGCCACCGGCCTTCGCCGCCAACCGGGCCAGGATCGACGCCAACGCCACCTATGACTTCGTTACCACCAACGACATCATCGGCGGCAATTCGGGTTCGCCGGTGATTGACCGCCAGGGGCGGGTGATCGGCGCCGCATTCGACGGCAACATCCACAGCCTCGGCGGCAATTACGGCTATGACGGAACGGTCAATCGGACCGTGGTCGTCTCGACCGAGGCGGTCCAGGAGGCGCTTGAGAATATCTACCCAGCGCCGCACCTGGTCGCGGAGCTGGCGGCCAAATAGCTAAGCGGCCCTGGCAGGAGCGGTCCCGAGCTTGCGGTACCGCTCCTCCGCCTCGGCCATATAGTCGCGGGTGATCGGCAGGGCGCGTCGGTCGCGGATATATTGGACCTGATAATTGCAGGCTGCTCCGCTCTCGAACATCACGATCCCGCCGGCGAGGTAGAATTCCCACATCCGGAAGAAACGCTCGTCATACAGGGCGACGACCTTGTCGCGCGCCGCCGTGAAGCGCCGCAACCATTCGCGCAGCGTATAGGCATAATGGAGCCGCAGCGTTTCGACGTCGCTGGTGATGAGGCGCCCCTTCTCGCTTCCCCCCGCCATCTGCGACAGGCTTGGCAGATGATAGCCGGGGAAAATCCATTTGTCGGTGAAAGGGTCCGGCTGGCCCGCGCCGCCCAGCTTGCCGATCGTGTGCAGCAGCATCACCCCGTCATCGGCGAGCAGCTCACGGCACTTGGCGTAGAATTCTTCGTAATGGGCCGCGCCGACATGCTCGAACATACCGACCGACACGATCCGGTCGAAGCGATCGGTGAGGTGACGGTAGTCGATCAGCTCGAACTTCACCCGGTTGGCCACACCGGCCTGCTCGGCGCGCTGCCGCGCCTTCCTGAGTTGCTCTTCCGATAGCGTGACGCCGAGCACGTCGACGTCGGCAACGCGGTTCAGATAGAGCGCCATCCCGCCCCAGCCGCAGCCGATGTCGAGCACTTTCTGCCCGGGCTTGAGGTGAAGCTTGGCGGCGATATGCGCCTTCTTGTCCTCCTGCGCCTGTTCCAGCGTGTTGGCAGGATCGCTGAAATAAGCGCAGCTATATTGCAGATCGCGGTCGAGGAAGAGCTCGTAGAGCTGGTTGCCGATGTCATAGTGGTGGGCGACGTTGCGTTTCGACCGGGTCGGGTCGTTGCGGCGGAAGAAGCGCTTCAGCCACTTGGCCTTGCCTTTGCCGAGCGCCTTACGACCGCCTTGTTCCCACGGCTTGGCGCCGACGATCAGTTCGAGCAGGTCGAGGATCGAGCCGTCCTCGATCGTAATCCGCCCGTCCATGTACAGCTCGCCGAAGCGCAGCCGCGGGTTGCGGAATATCTCGAACGGGACCCGCTTGTCGTGGAAGCGGACGGTGACCTGCTTGCCGCCGCCCGGCCCATAGGTCTCGCGCCTGCCGTCCGCCTGGATGGCGGTGATGCTGCCGACCGGCAGGATCTGATCGATGAAGCGTCCGATGAGTGACATGGCGGGCAAGTTGCCATGGTGGAGCGCGGCCCGCAACTTGGCTTAGGCGGCAGCGCTTTCTTGGCTTTTGCGCTTGCGCTCGGCGGCCGTCTTGAGCTGCCCGCAGGCAGCGTCGATGTCACGCCCGCGCGGGGTGCGTACCGGCGCCGAGATGCCGGCCTCGAACACGATGTTGCTGAACGCCTTGATCCGCTCGTTGGTCGAGCATTCGTACGGCGCACCGGCCCAGGGATTGAACGGGATCAGATTGACCTTGGCCGGCAGCTTATAGTGCTTCAGAAGCCGCACCAGCTCGCGCGCGTCGTCGTCGCTGTCGTTCTTGTCCTTCAGCATCACATATTCGAACGTGATGCGGCGGGCATTGTTGGCACCGGGGTAAGCGGCGCAGGCCGACAGCAGTTCCTCGATGCCGTACTTGCGATTCAAGGGCACGATCTCGTCGCGGATTTCCTTGGTCACCGCGTGCAACGAGACGGCCAGGTTAACGCCGATCTCCTCGCCGCAGCGGTCCATCATCGGCACCACGCCCGAGGTCGACAGGGTGATGCGCCGCTTCGACAGGCCCAGCCCGTCGCCGTCCATGACGATCTTCAGCGCCTGCTTCACATTGTCGAAATTATAGAGCGGCTCGCCCATGCCCATCATGACGATGTTGGTCAGCATCCGTCCGTCGGGCGAGCTCGGCCATTCGCCAAGCGCGTCGCGGGCCAACATCACCTGACCGACGATCTCTGCCGGCTCCAGGTTACGGACCAGCTTCATCGTGCCGGTGTGACAGAAGCGGCAGTTGAGCGTGCATCCCACCTGGCTCGACACGCACAAAGTGCCACGGTCGGCGTCGGGAATGAACACCATCTCGAAATCATGGCCGTCATGGGTCCGGAGCAGCCATTTGCGAGTGCCGTCGGTCGATACCTGCGCCTCGACCACATCCGGTCGAGTGAGCGAGAAGCGTTCCGCGAGCCACGGCTGCTGGACCTTGGCGATGTCGGTCATGGCGGCAAAGTCGCTGGCGCCGCGATTATAGACCCAGTGCCAGATCTGCTTAGCCCGCAGCTTGGCTTGCCTCGGCTCCAGGCCAGCGCCTTCAAGCGCCGCGCGAATCTGCTCCTTTGGCAGACCGATCAGCTCGACCTTGCCGTCGGCACGAGGCGTCGCCGCGCGCGGAACGGGCACGGGGTCGACGGGGCCGGGAATCGGCATCAGGTTGGTATCGGCGCTCATGGCAGGCGGCCCATGTAGGTGAAAAGTCAGCGATTTGCTAGGGCAGCGGCGCAGGCGGCCGCGGCGTCTATGGCCAGCGGCGCCCCATCGAGGCTGTAGCGGTCCACGATTCGCCCTCCGCCTGGGCTCCGCGCCTCGACCCGCATCCCCCCGCTCTGGCGCATCGCGGCGATGATCGCCTGCTCCTGCTTCGGTCCCCGGCTCCACGCCATGTCGCCTTGGCTCATCAGCAGGAATGGTTGTTCGCCGACGTGCAGCATCACCGTCGCGCCCGCCCGCGGCATCCGGCTCAGCCTAGCTGCAAACTGGCCCCGGCGCGGCCCGCCGGCGTCAAACGACAAGCTCGCTCTCGCCGGCGCCCGACCCTTGTAGACCACGCCAAGCGATCGCGCTGCCGCTTCGCACGTCCGGCCCTGACGCAGCGTCGCCCACTGACCGTCCGCGGCGACGATCACGGGCGCGGCGGTAAGCGGGGCAGACATCAACAGCAACCCGGCGAAAAATCTCAACGGCGCAACCAATAAGCCATCAACGCAACGCCCAGCGCGATTGCGATGCCATACGCAATGCCCTCGCGCCGCTTGAGCAGCAAGACCCGGCTCCTGATTCCATCGGACCAGGGGAGCCTGCGCAGGACGATGACCAGCAACGCCACGATCCCGCCGGCAAGGGCGATCGATACCAGCAGCCTCCAGCCGCTGGAAAGGTCGAACCATAGCACACTCGCGGCGAGCAGCTTGATGTCGCCGCCGCCCATCCATCCGCGGGCGAACATCGCCGTACCGATTACCAGAACCAGGGCGAACAGCAGGAAATTCTGCCATAGGCCGACGATCGGCCCGGCGATTGCGATGGCCAGAAAGGCACAAAGTGCGACCGCTCCTGACGTCCAGTCGCTAATCCGGAGCCGCCATCCGTCCTCGATCGCCGCCAACACCAGCAGAAACAGGAGGATCGCTACCAGCCAGCCTGGGGCGGTCGCGACAATG
>DASWTR010000209.1:0-2603 GCA_036402035.1 Sphingomicrobium sp. | reverse complement strand
CGCCAATTGCGCAGCGCGATCGTTGGCGCGGTCGAGCGGCATATCGCGCAGCTGCCGCCCACCGACCCCGCGCATCCGACGCTGCGCCGTCGCCGCGACCGCCGGGTTCGCTTCTCGGGCAGCTGGTCGGTCAGGCTTCGCTCCGGCGGCCATCACGCCAACCATGTCCATCCGCTCGGCTGGCTAAGCTCCGCCCTGTACATCGCACTGCCTGCCCGCGGGCGGGACGAGCCGGAGGATGCCGGCTGGCTTACGCTCGGTCAGCCCGATGAAAAGCTCGGAATCGACCTTCCGCCGTGGCGCAAGATCGAACCGAAGGTCGCGCAGTTGGTGCTGTTCCCGTCGACCATGTGGCACGGCACCATGCCGTTCGAAGATGGTGAGCGGCTGACCGTCGCATTCGACGTGGAAGCTCCTCGATAGCGCCCGGGCATTTGGTCGATTTGCGGTTGACTCGGGCTCTGTCGAAGCTTGTCATTGGGGGACATCGACGAGAGAGGTTTTGTCATGCGTGCAATTATTGGGGCAATTGCCATGCTGGGGGTGGCTTCGACGGCCGCGATTGCGGGCGAAAAGAAGGCGGAAACCAAGGATCCCAACCGCGTCATCTGCGAGAAGCAGCAGGTCATGGGATCGAGGCTTGCGTCCAAGCGGGTGTGCATGACCGCCGCGGAGTGGCAGGCCAAGCGGCTCGAGGAGCGGCTCTCGATCGACAAGGCTCAGACTCAGCGGGGCACGTCGGGCAACTAGCCCGCCGGTTCGCCGGCCGCGTTGCACTTGCCGCGCCGTGCAAGCCGACTAGACATGCGGGATGACCGCACTTCCCCTGCCGGACGGGATTACGAACGATCCGACTTGGCTGATCCAGGCGATTGATCCCAACGCACGGCTCGCTCGGCTGGTACGAATGGATGGGGCGGCCTACCGAGCTGCCAGTTTTCTTGATGATCGCCTACTTGCTGAGCAGCGAGAGTCGCGGCTTTGCAGTCTCGACGAGTTGCTTGCCGCATCCGCCGGCCTTGCCGGGCCGCCGACCAACTGGATTTTCCATATCGGCCACGTCGGCTCAACCTTGGTCTCGCGCCTCGTTGGGGAACTGGATGGGGTGCTGGCGCTGCGCGAGCCGCGCGCGCTGCGCGATTTGGCGGTTGCGACCGAAAGCGAACGCCCGAGGCTTGCTGGAGCGCTGAGCAGGATGATGACCCGCCGCGGCGCTGACGATCGAATCGTCATCGTCAAGGCGACCAGCTTCGTTTCGGAATATGCGCCGATGCTTGCCGGGCCGTCCGCCGCCCTCCTGTTTCTCTACGCGACCCCATCCAACTATGTCGCCGGCATTCTAGCAGGCGAGAATTCGGTGAAGGAGTTGGCGGCGCTGCATGAGCTGCGCGCGCAGCGCCTGGCCAGTCGCGGGATTGCCCTTCCCGGTTTCGATCGCACCGACGCGCACCGCACCGCTGCCGCCTGGGCCTGCGAAATGACCTCGTTGGAGGTGGCGTCCGATGCGATGCCGAACATCAAAATTCTGTGGGCCGATTTCGATGCGATGCTTGGCGACATGCAGGGCTGGCTGGCTCGCGTCATCGCCCATTTTGGTATCGCTGCGTCGCCCGAGCAGATCGAGCAATTGATCTCCAGCTCGCTCCTGCGCCGTTATTCCAAGGCGCTCGAATATGATTATAGTCCCGCGCTAAGGGCCGAGCTGCTGGCCGAGGCCAGCCGCGACCATATGCCCGATATCGATGCGGCATTGGCCGAATTGCGCGAGGCGGCTAAGGCCGCGCCATTACTCGAGCGCGCGCTGGCCCGCGCCGACAAGGAGAAGTGAATGTATCGGGTGTTGCCGTTGTTGACCACCGCCGAGGTTGCCGAATGCCGGCGGATCGCGGCCGAGACCCAGTTCATCGACGGTCGTGCCAGCAATCCTCACAACAAGGCCAAGAACAACCAGCAGCTGCACGATCCTGTCGCCGGCCAGGCGAGCGCCCAGGTCATGCTCAAGGCGTTTGCCCGCAGCGAAGAGTTTCGGGAATTCGCCTTTCCGGCCAAGATCGCGCCGCCGCTGCTCACCAAATATCAGCCGGGGATGTACTATGGGGCTCATGCCGACGCGGCATTCCTCAATCTAGGCAACATGATCGTCCGCAGCGACCTCAGCTGCACCATCTTCCTGAGCGATCCGGCCAGCTATGAGGGCGGTGCCCTCCATATCCGGCTTCAGGACGGAAGCCTGCGCTTCAGGCTCAATCCGGGCGAAGCGATCGTTTACCCCTCCGACACGTTCCACGAGGTCGAGGAAGTGACCAACGGCGAGCGGCTGGTGGCGATCACTTTCATCCAGAGTCAGATCAAGGACCCGTTCCGCCGCAATCTCCTGTTCGACCTGAACGAAGTCGCGGCGCTCGAAGGCCTGACGATGAAGCCGGAGAATTTCTCGCGGCTGCAGCTCGTCCAGGCCAATCTGCTGCGTTACTGGGCCGACAAGCCCTAGATGGATGCGCGAACGCTCAACTCGCTCGGCCTGAAGGCGCTGGAGGCGGGCAACAGTGGCGAGGCCATTACCCACTTCGCAGCTGCGACCCGCGCCGACCCCGAAGCGCCAG
>DASWTR010000208.1:0-5127 GCA_036402035.1 Sphingomicrobium sp. | reverse complement strand
GCTCGCCCACCCGGCTGTGGCGGAATGCGCGGTGATCGGCGTCCCCTGCCCGGAGCGTGGGCAGAAGGTGAAAGCCTTCGTCGTCGCGGCGGCCAATGTGACGCCGGACGAGGCACTGATTTCAGAACTGAAGAATTTCGTGAAAGCAACGATTGCGCCTTACAAATACCCGCGCGAAATCGAGTTCGTCGATGCGCTGCCGAAGACGGCGACGGGGAAACTCCGTCGGGTGGAATTGAGGAATCGCGCCTAATCTCCTCCCCAGCATTTGCAGGGGAGGGGGGACCGCCGAACGCGGTGGAGGGGCTACTTAGGCGACCGCTGCCGACAGACTTCAAGAATGTGGATCAGCACGCCTTCGAGATTGTCTCGCACATCAGTTGCAGCGATTCGCAAAGTTCGGATGCCTTGTTCGCTGCACCAGGCATCGCGCCGCTGATCCCGCTGTGGGTTGTCGCCGAGTTTGTGGGAGAGGCCATCGACCTCGATCGCCAGTGCGGCTTCGTGGCAGAAGAAATCAAGGACATACGGATCTAGGTCGTGTTGGCGCCTGAATTTGAGCCGTCAGGCCGAGTCTTGAGCGCATTCCACCGGCGTAACTCTGGTGGGGTCATCTTCTTGCGCAATTCTCTTGCGCGTTCCTTGATCAAGAAGCCCCTCCGTCAGCCTACGGCTGCCACCTCCCCTGCAAATGCAGGGGAGGAGATTCTCACTCAAACTCCACAATCACCTGATCGACCGCCAGGCTGTCGCCGGCCTTCGCTGGGGTCGCCTTGACCGTCGCGCTTTTTTCGGCGCGGAGGATGTTTTCCATCTTCATCGCCTCGACCACCGCCAGCGGTTGGCCCGCCTCAACCTTGTCGCCCGCCGCGACCTCAAGTCGCGTCAGCAGGCCCGGCATGGGCGCCAGCAGGAAGCGCGACATGTCGGGCGGCACCTTCTCGATCATATGCTTCGAGAGTTCCGCGATGTGCCGCGGCATGACCTGCACCTGGTGCGCCGCGCCGCGGGTGGTCAGAGTCCAGCCGCGGCCCTTCTTGGCTACCTGGACGATGCGGGAGCGCCCATCCAGGTCCGCGACCAGCAGCCGGTCGCCCGGCGACCAGTCGCCGACCACGTCAATCGCTTCGCCGCCGTCGACGATGGCAAGGTTGCCGCCGTCATAGGGCGCGATGGCGACCGTGAAGTCGCGCTTTCCAAGTTTGACCACCTGGACCGCCTCGGGAAAGCAGGGATCGCCCAGTTGCCCGTCGATCAGCGCCGCCCGGGTTTCGTAGGTCAGCTCGACGATCGCGGCCAGCGCGGCGAGATCGGTCATCAATTGCTCGTCAGCCGGTGCGCCGGTAAATCCTTCGGGATATTCCTCGGCGATGAAGCCGGTGGTGAGGTTGCCGGCGCGGAACCGCGGATGCTGCAGCAGCGCCGAGAGGAAATCGACATTGTCGCTGATCCCGTCGAGCTGGAAGGCATCCAGCGCCTGCACCGCCTCGTCGATCGCCGCCTCGCGCGTCGGCGCCCAGCTGATCAGCTTGGCGATCATCGGGTCGTAGAACATGCTGACCTCGCCGCCCTCATAGACGCCGTCGTCGACGCGGATCACGCTGTCGGAATCGCGATGCTCGGCCGGCGGGCGATAGGTGGTCAGCCGCCCGGTCGAGGGCAGGAAGCCTCGATAGGGATCCTCGGCATAGACGCGCGCCTCGATCGACCAGCCGTTGAGCGGTACATCCTCTTGGCGGAGCTCCAGCTTCTCGCCCGCGGCGACGCGGATCATCTGCTCGACCAGGTCGATGCCGGTGGTCTCCTCGGTCACCGGATGCTCGACCTGCAGCCGCGTGTTCATCTCCAGGAAGTAGAAGCTCTTGCCGCTCGGGTCCGCGCCGTTGACGATCAGCTCGACCGTGCCCGCGCTATGATATCCGACCGCCCGGGCCAGCGCGACGCATTGCTCGCCCATTGCCTTGCGCATGTCCGGCGTGACGAACGGCGAGGGCGCTTCCTCGATGACCTTCTGGTTGCGGCGCTGGATCGAGCATTCGCGCTCGTTCAAATAGAGGATGTTGCCGTGCTTGTCGCCAAGCACCTGGATCTCGATGTGGCGCGGGTCCTCGATGAATTTCTCGATGAACACCCGGTCGTCGCCGAAGCTTGCCAGCCCCTCGCGCTTGGTCGCCTCGAAGCCCTCGCGGACGTCCTTCTCGTTATAGGCCAGGCGCATGCCCTTGCCGCCGCCACCGGCGCTGGCCTTCATCATCACCGGATAGCCGATGTCGCCCGCGATCTTCACCGCCTCGTCGGTGGTGGCGATGTCGCCGAGATAGCCGGGGACGACATTGACCCCGGCCTCGCTGGCTAGCTTCTTGGACTCGATCTTGTCGCCCATCGCGGCGATGGCGTTCGGCGGCGGGCCAATGAAGGCGATTCCGGCCTTGTCCAGCGCCTCGGCAAAGCTGGTCCGCTCGCTGAGGAAGCCATAGCCCGGGTGCACCGCCTCGGCCCCGGTCGCCTTGCAGGCGTCGATGATCAGCTCGGCCTTGAGGTAGCTTTCTGACGCGGGCGCAGGGCCGAGCCGAACGCTCTCATCGGCCATCCGCACATGCGGCGCGCGGGCATCGGCGTCGGAATAGACGGCGACCGTCTTGATCCCCATCCGCTTCGCGGTGCGGATGACGCGGCACGCGATTTCCCCGCGATTGGCAATCAGGATTTTCTTGAACATGCCTATTTCTCAATGCTCCGATCGAAGCGTTGGATGTGCCGGTAGCACGCCAGTCCAATGATGAAAGACATAACGCCAAACAGGCAGTAGCGACCGAAAGCCACCATATTCTCGTAGCCGGCCACACGAGGCGGCGGATTGGTGCTGAAAACGGCGATCAAGAAGCCGAGACCGGCCCAAACCGCTAAATGGATCGAAAGGATCAGGACGAAGCCCGCCACCCGCCGAAATGTCACTCCGCCGCTTCCTCGACCGGCGGCTTGTTGTGGCCGAGCAGGCGCAGCACTTCGTCCGCGGCGTCGGCGAGGTTGGTGCCCGGCCCGAAGATCGCCTGCACCCCCGCCTCGCGCAGCATGGCATAGTCCTGCGGCGGGATGACACCGCCGGCGACCACCTTGATGTCCGCTCGGCCCGCTTCTTTGAGCGCCGCGATCAGCTCGGGGATCAGTGTTTTATGCCCTGCCGCCAGCGACGAGGCGCCGACCACGTCCACGTCATGCTCGACCGCCATCTCCGCCGTCTCCCGCGGAGTCTGGAACAGGGGCCCGGCAATCACCTCGAAGCCCAAATCGCCGAACGCCGAGCTGACCAGGTTGGCGCCGCGGTCGTGGCCGTCCTGGCCCATCTTGGCGACCAGCACCCGGGGCTTGCGGCCCATCCGCCTGGTCACCGCCTCGGTCCCCGCGACGGCTTCCTTCCAGCGCGTATCGCTGCGCCTGCCATAAATGCCGCGCACCGGCTCCGGCTTGGTGTGATAGCGCCCGAACGCCCGCTCCAGCGCGTCCGAAATCTCGCCCAGTGAGCAGCGCACGCGCGCCGCCTCGACCGACAGCGCCAGCAGGTTTCCGTCGCCCCGCGCACCC
The DNA here is from genome assembly GCA_036402035.1 of Sphingomicrobium sp. Taxonomy (GTDB): domain Bacteria; phylum Pseudomonadota; class Alphaproteobacteria; order Sphingomonadales; family Sphingomonadaceae; genus Sphingomicrobium. The sequence continues at coordinate 1,545 of DASWTR010000208.1, read as the reverse complement.
GCCTCCAGCGCATCCAGCGCCGCCCGCGCCTTGGCCTCGTCGCGCTCGCTGCGCATCTTCTCCAGCCGCGCGATTTGCCCCGCGCGGACCTTCGCATTGTCGACCTCGAGGATGTCGATCTCCGGCTCATTCTCCAGCCGGTAGCGGTTGACTCCGACGATCACCGTCTCGCCGGTGTCTACCTTGGCCGCGCGCTCGGCGGCGGCTTCCTCGATCCGCATCTTGGGCAGCCCCTCGGCGACCGCCTTGGTCATGCCGCCGTGCTGCTCAACCTCCTCGATCAGCGCCCAGGCCCGCTCCTCCAGCTCGCGGGTCAGCGTTTCGACATAATAGGAGCCGCCGAGCGGGTCGGCGACAGCCGTGATCCCGCTCTCCTCAGCCAGGATCAGCTGGGTGTTGCGGGCGATCCGTGCCGAGAAATCGGTCGGCAACGCGATCGCTTCGTCGAAGCTGTTGGTGTGCAGCGACTGGGTTCCGCCCAGCACCGCCGCCAGCGCCTCGATCGTCGTGCGGACGATATTGTTGTACGGGTCCTGCTCGGTCAGCGACACGCCGCTGGTTTGGCAGTGGGTGCGGAGCAGCTTCGACTTCTCCGACTTCGCGCCAAGGTCGGTCATGATCCGCGCCCACAGCGTCCGCGCCGCGCGCAGCTTCGCCACCTCCATGAACAGGTTCATGCCGATGCCGAAGAAGAAGCTCAGCCGCGGCGCGAAATCGTCGATGTCGAGCCCGTCGGCCTTGGCGATCCGCACATATTCCATGCCGTCGGCCAGCGTGTAGGCCAGCTCCTGCACTGCGGTCGCCCCGGCCTCGTGCATATGATAGCCGCTGATCGAGATGCTGTTGAACTTCGGCATCTCTTCGGACGTGTAGGCGATGATGTCGCTGACGATCCGCATCGAGGGCTCGGGCGGATAGATATAGGTGTTGCGGACCGCGAACTCTTTGAGGATGTCGTTCTGGATCGTGCCGCTGAGTTTTTCGCGCGGAACGCCCTGCTCTTCTCCGGCGACGATGTAGAAGGCCATGATCGGCAGCACCGCGCCGTTCATGGTCATGCTGACCGACATTTCGCTCAACGGGATGCCGTCGAACAACAGCTTCATGTCCTCGACGCTGTCGATCGCCACGCCCGCCTTGCCGACGTCCCCGGCGACGCGCGGATGGTCGCTGTCGTAGCCGCGGTGGGTGGCGAGATCGAAGGCGACGGAGAGACCCTTCTGTCCCGCGGCGAGGTTGCGGCGGTAGAAGGCGTTGCTCTCCTCGGCGGTGGAGAAGCCGGCGTACTGGCGGATGGTCCACGGACGGCCCGCGTACATGGTGGCATAGGGCCCGCGGGTGTAGGGCGGCAGGCCGGGGTAGCCGCTGTCGATATGCGCCGAATCCTCCGGCCCGTAGACATTCTTCAGGCGGATATGCTCGGGCGTGTCGCGGCTGAGATCGCGGCCCTTAGATTCCTTGTCGGCCAGCGCCTTCCAGTCGTCGATATTCGGCTTGTCGGTCATTGGGATCGCCCTAGCGCCGCGCCGCCTACTTGCCAACAAA
>DASWTR010000207.1:0-2671 GCA_036402035.1 Sphingomicrobium sp. | reverse complement strand
CTCGGCCGTGGTCGCGATTAGCGGTTCGCGCTGCGTGTCGGACACTAGCGATGAGGCCACGCCGACCGCGCGGCTGGCATCGAGCACGTGAATCACCGGCCCCTGATAGGCGGGATCGATGCGGAGCGCGGTATGCACCTTGCTGGTGGTGGCGCCGCCGATCAGCAGCGGCAGCCGCATTTCCGCCCGCTGCATCTCGTCCGCGACGGTCACCATCTCGTCCAGCGACGGCGTGATCAGCCCGGAAAGGCCGATCATGTCCGCCTTATTGTCATTGGCGGCTTGCAGGATGGTCTGCCACGGCACCATCACGCCAAGGTCAATCACCTCGAACCCGTTGCACTGCAGGACCACGCCGACGATGTTCTTGCCGATGTCGTGAACGTCGCCCTTGACCGTCGCCATGACGACCCTGCCCTTGCCCTGGGTCGCGCCGTTCTTCTCCTTCTCGGCTTCGATGTAGGGGAGAAGATGGGCAACAGCCCGCTTCATCACGCGCGCCGACTTGACGACTTGCGGAAGGAACATTTTGCCGGATCCGAACAGGTCGCCGACCACGTTCATTCCGTCCATCAGCGGACCTTCGATAACTTCGATCGGCCGCTCGAAGCCCTGCCTCGCTTCCTCGGTATCCTCGACGATGTGAGCGTCGATCCCCTTGACCAGCGCATGGCTCAGCCGTTGCTCGACCGGCCAGCTGCGCCATTCGGCCGCTTTCTTCTCCTCGACGGCATCGGTCCCACGATAGCGTTCGGCCAGCGCGATCAGCCGTTCGGTGGCATCGTCGCGGCGATCGAAGATCACATCCTCGCAAGCCTCCCGCAGTTCGGGATCGATCTCGTCATAAACGTCGAGCTGGCCGGCGTTGACGATAGCCATGTCCAGGCCGGCAGGGATGGCGTGGTAGAGGAACACCGAATGCATCGCCCGCCGCACCGGCTCGTTGCCGCGGAACGAGAAGCTTAAATTGCTGAGGCCGCCCGAGATATGGGCATGCGGGCAGCGCGCGCGGATTTCGCGGGCTGCCTCGATGAAGTCGATCGCGTAGCGGCGGTGCTCGTCGATCCCGGTCGCAACGGCGAAAATATTGGGGTCGAAGATGATATCCTCGGGCGGGAAGCCATCGGCGACGAGCAGCTTGTAGGCCCGCTCGCAAATCTCGACCTTGCGCTCTTGGGTATCGGCCTGGCCGGTCTCGTCGAAGGCCATGACCACCACCGCGGCGCCATAGGCGCGCACCTTGCGCGCCGCCGCCAGGAACAGACCCTCGCCTTCCTTGAGGCTGATCGAATTGACGATCGGCTTGCCCGAAACGCATTGCAGCCCCGCCTCGATCACGCTCCACTTCGAGCTGTCGATCATCACCGGGACGCGGGCAATGTCCGGCTCGGCGGCCAGGCGCTTCAGGAACGTCGCCATCGCCAGCTCACCGTCGAGCAGCGCTTCGTCCATGTTGACGTCGATGATCTGCGCCCCGGCCTCGACCTGGTCGCGCGCGACGGTCACCGCCGCATCATAGTCGCCGGCCAGGATCAGCTTCTTGAACTTGGCCGATCCGGTGACATTGGTCCGCTCGCCGATGTTGACGAAACGCGCGCCGACAGCGGCGCCGGAAAGATCATTCACGCGGCGAGCACCATCGGTTCGAGGCCGGACAACAGAGTCGATTTGGGAGCGGTGGGGATGACGCGCGGCTTCACCCCCTTGGCGACGCCGGCGATCGCGGCGATATGAGCCGGCGTCGTGCCGCAGCAGCCGCCGACGATGTTGACCAGCCCTTCATCCAGCCATTCGCGGACCTGCGCGGCGGTCTCCTCGGCCGCTTCATCATAGCAACCTAGCTCGTTGGGCAGGCCGGCGTTGGGATAGGCCATCACCAGTGTTTCGGCCTTGCCCGCCAGTGCGGCAAGGTGCGGTCGCAGCTGGGCCGCGCCGAAAGAGCAATTGAGGCCGATGGTCAGTGGCCGGGCGTGACGAACGGTGGCCCAGAAGCCCTCGACGGTATGACCCGAGAGGTTGCGGCCGCTGAGGTCGGTCAGCGTCATGGAGATCATGATCGGCAGCTCGCGGCCCAGGTCGGCCTCAGCCTCCAGCGCCGCCATGACCGCCGCTTTGCAGTTGAGCGTGTCGAACACCGTCTCGATCAGGACGAAATCGATGCCGCCCTCGACCAGCGCGTCGATCTGCTCGCGATAGACGGCTTTGACCTCCTGGAAGGTGACTTCGCGAAAACCGGGATCGTTGACGTCGGGCGATAGCGACAAGGTCTTGTTGGTCGGCCCCAGCGCGCCGGCCACCCAGCGCGGACGGCCGTCGCTCGCGCTGGCCTCATCCGCGACCTGGCGGATGATGCGCGCGGCCGAAGCGTTGATGTCGGCCACGAGACGCTCGGCGCCATAATCGGACTGGCTGATGCGATTGGCGTTGAAGCTATTGGTCGCCAGAATGTCCGCGCCCGACGAGATGAAGCGCTGAGCAATTTTCCGGACGATGTCCGGCCGAGTGAGGTTCAGCAGGTCGTTATTGCCCCGCTGGTCATGGTTGAGCGCGAGATCGCCCCGATAGTCCGCTTCCTTCAGCCCTTCGGCCTGGATCAGCGTGCCATAGGCGCCGTCCTTGATGAGGATACGGTCGGCCGCGGCCGCACGAAACTGATTGGCGGCACTCATGC
>DASWTR010000206.1:0-13990 GCA_036402035.1 Sphingomicrobium sp. | reverse complement strand
AGGCCGCCCTGCGGATTGTCTGGGTTCAGGTGGCGCTCGTGGCAAAACGTTGGGTTCTCCTCGAGCCGCTTCCTTATGTTGTGATAAACTTGATTGGCTTTGAAGTCGGGAAATCGTGCGCGAAGGCGCTTTGTGAGTTCATCGTAGCTCCACGGGAAGCGTTCGCGCATGTCCTCTTCCGTCAGGGTGATTGCCAGCGCCCCTTCTCCATCTTTTACAATCTTGACGATTTCGGCGTCGTTGCCGGTGCTGCGAGAAAATTTTACCATCACACGCATGGTGACCACATAAGGGTCATCCTTTTCGATCGGTGAGGCTTTTTCCTGATCGGCAATGTGCGTGAGCAATCGCGAAACGGATGCCGGTCGAGCCGAGGATGCGAGGCTCTCTACAACGGCCGCTGGCGTCTGGAATGCTAGGGGCATGAGATAGAAGTTCATGTGGTCGAGCGATACGCTGAACCAATCGGTCAACGATCGGACGTAGTTCTGTAAGGCGGCCATTCCGACGTCGAGAACCCTCGCGCTCAGACCGAGGTCGTTATGTAGAAAGTGGACGGCGGTGTCTCGAATCTCCATCAGAAGGGCAAGATTGCCCGCGCACCTCTCATCTAGCGATTTGACCGGATAGGACCTCACCAGGCCGATGGCTCGCTCGATACCAATCGTTTTGATATTTCCGGATCGCGAGGTTGCAGGTCGCTTCCGTTTGCTCCTGCTACCGCCTTTGGTCGTGTAGAAGTCCCAGATCTCGATGGATTTAGGCGCCCCATGGTTCTCAAGTAGGATGCGAGCTTTAAGTAGCAGCTCCCAAGCGTTGAGCATGAGGATGCAAAAGCTCTCCTCCCGATATCGGAAGTCAGGCTTATTGTAGACTTCGATGGCAGCAACCGCCGCGCTGAGCGATTTGTCGACTAGTCGGCTATGTCGGCTCTTTGTCATTCTACCGCTATGCCCCCAAAAGCCAAACTAAACCTATTGCCGGTCCGGGCTCAGCGAAAACAACCATTTCAGGTTCAGGCAATCAACGGCCCGTTTATGGCGATGCATCGCTGACAAGCTGCCGGCCCGCTATCAGCCATGGTCACGCCCGTTCGGATGAGAATTTATGCTCGTCGCCTCCATCCCCACCGCTCATCTCCTCTATTAGAGCAGATAGTTCTTGGGATAGCATGTCCTGCCGCTGCGAATGACCGGCGAGAGAATGGACCGCAGCAATCGCGTTGATTGCTCCGCTGGCGGCGAAGAAGATCGAAGTTAGAAGGGTCACAAAGTGCTCTGTCACCCAGAGTGCGTCGAACTCATCGCGCCCCCGCGCTGGCCTGTTGCGGCTGCCCTGCCAGAATAAATTTACCCCGTAATAAGTGCCGTGAAGAAGTTCCGAGGCGGGCCGGTAAATGGCGAAATAGGCTATCCCCAGTGACAGCCCGGCAGGGCGATGAAAGTCTGAGATCGCACTGACGCGCTTCTCAAGGTTCTCAGGGGTCCAATTGCGGACTTCTTCCCCCCGCTTGTTCGTGTATTCCTCGAGCGCCTCCCTCAGGCCCGGCACATCATCCACCTCCAGATCAACGTCCCGCGATACAGTAATGCGCAGATCTCCCACGCGACCATGCCGGCGCAGATCTCGCCACCGCTTCTGGCGCATGTGCCGGATCGCCTTTTCGGCCATTTGCTCGCCCGACAACGCGATGTAGGCCGCGTTGATCGACGTCTCCACAGCGGCGCGGACGATACCGAAGCTGTCGCGTATGCCCATATCGCGCTCGCTCGTAAGCTTTAGCACACTGTGGACTGACACGCCCACCGCCTGAAGCATAAGAAGCGGCACGCGGAACGGTTCGCGGTCAACCGCCGGATCGAGCGCATCCAACTCCTGGATAAGGGAATCGATTGCACGCGTTTGGGCGTGCAGAATGTCTCGGCCCCGCCGGTGAAACCCGGAAAGCTCAGCGCGTTGCGCGTTAGCTTCGTCGTTCTCCCCCATAGATCCAAGACTACTATGAGCGCGACATCATCACCAGCACCGGCCGAGTCCGATTTCAGAGGGGAAGAACACGCTGCGGACTGATTGCTATCGATCACCCGCCGTCAAAGTAGCACCAGTTCGCGGTAAACTTCCCGGACATCCTCAAACAGTGTGTGAAAAGCGCAGTGCGAAATGGGTGCATGTCGAAAGATGCCAAACCTGTTCTCAGGATGCATCGTCATAACTCGCTCATCGTACCAATCTGCAAAGAATCTCTGTCCTGACTGTTCCTGTCCGAACAGATCATGGATGAATGCCTGAGCGTCGAAAGATGAAGGGTTCGGGTTGCCGCGCTCCCTTAGATGCCGCCGCGTCAGCGAAAAAAGCGCGTCCAAGGCGAGATAGAGGGCATAGTTAGCTTCTTCAGCAAATTCCGAATGCATCGCGATCATGCGCGATTTCACCAGGGCAAACAGGCCCCTCATCAAAAGGTCATCGGCGGGATCGATTGCGGAGAATATGTTGCCTAACCGGTCATGGTTGAGCGGTAGATGGTGTAACTGGTAGCGGTCTCGGTCATTCCCGCCGGACGGGAAGTGGGGTGCGGCGGCTACACGGCGCAAAGACCTCATCTCAGCCTTCAGCGCAGCAGCGACTTCAACCTGGAATTGATGATCTGTCAGGTCGCCCTCGTAGCGGAGCGCGAAACTCTCCGCGACAGGATAGGGCGCGATCACCCCTTCTTCGTATCCAACAGCAAGGACCGTTGCGGCCAGTATCCGAATCTCTACCCCAGCGAATTCGTCATGTTCGGTGTAATAGTCGCGCTCCTTGCCATCCGGCTGATGGCGGCAGGCGGTAAACATAACCCCGTCAACGAGCGCGGAAATTGCCGTCTGCAAGATGACTGGCTGGGCCCAGTATCTGCCGAAGGTCGACATAGGCCGAACGATAACGTGGTCGCGGTCATCCCACGTGTAAGAATGGCGAACTACCAGTTTCATGTGACTCGAATAGTAGTGGTAGATCGCGGGCTTGAAAGGCGCATCTCAGGGATCTCGCTTGACGTCCGCCACATGGGCGAAAGCTGCCGCAAGCTGACGGTCCGCTTTCGGCCAATATGCCCTTTGAGCTTCAAGCCTCATCGGGAACACAGGTCCGTTTTCTCGAACGCTTGCTGATCGTCGGAAGATGCTCCAGCCGCCAGGACTAGCTTTAACCAACTACGTCCGGGCGCTATGAAGGCGTATGCCAACCAAACAGCGCTATCGTTGCCAACATTGTGGCGAGCGGTTCGAGGTCGACATCCTTACGCCCGAAGAAAAGAAGGCGGCCCGACAGGAGCAGCGCCCCTTGTACGCTATCCAGTGCCCGGCATGTAAGCGATCCTACTACAGAGAAGGCTGGGAATAGGTGAAGATATTCGTCAGTTCGCTGATCGGGGGCATGGAAGACTTTCGTGCAGCGGCAGTCGAAGCGATCCAGTCTTTGGGCCACGAGGCCGGTACCGCTGAGGCCTTCTCAGCAGATGCGAATTCACCACGAGTGGCTTGCCTGGCAGGAGTCAGGGACGCCAATCTAGTGGTCCTGATTCTGGGTGGTCGGTACGGTGCAATCCAGCAGCCATCGGGGATATCAGCTACCCATGAGGAATACCGTGAAGCTCGCGGCAAGAAGCCGGTTCTAGCCTTCATCCAGCAAGGCGTTGAGCGGGAACCACAGCAAGCTGCCTTCGTCCAAGAAGTAGAAGACTGGGAGCACGGTCAATTCAGGGCGGCTTTTAGCACGAGGGAGCAGCTCCGGAACGAGGTTACGCGTGCCATCCATCAGAGGGAACTAGCGCTAGCGGCCGCACCCGTTGATGCGAACGAGCTCCTGAGCCGCGCGCTGGCCATGGTCGCCCACCAAGACAGTAGGCATTTCGGACAAGCACGTATCCTGTTGCGGCTCGCTGTCGTTGGTGGGCCAATGCAGCAGATACTACGCCCCGTCGAGATCGAACGACCTGAGCTAGCGCGTACAATCTTGCAGGCCGCATTATTTGGGACCGCTCCAATTTTTGATACGTCGGAGAGCAACTCGACAGAACTTATCAGCGATCGGCTCTCCATTGGGCAATCCAATGGCAACGCGGTTTCCATAGATGAGCGCGGATCGATACTGATCAGCTTCCGCGTCCCTTCGGAGCGAGGGATGGGTGTTGTCCTAGAAGAGGACATATCAGAAAGGCTTCGAGCTGGGCTGACGTTTTCAGCGGCGCTGCTTGATCAGATTGACAGCGCGCATCGGCTGTCGCGCGTAGTGGTGGCGGCACATCTTGAGGGTAGCGGCTATTCCGCTTGGCGCACCCGGGCTGAGCACCAGCATAGCCCGAACCAAGTTACTTACACTCGCGGGTTTACCGAAGAGCAGGAAGAGCCCGTGCACTTTCAACCGCCCGACCAGGCTCGGGCTGCTCTGGCGTATGACGCTGACACAATTACCGAGGATCTTGTCGCCTTGCTTCGCAGGCAAAGGATCTAGCGAGGGCAAGTCGAAATTCGGCTCGCTCGCTTTCCAGTTGAGATCGTGAGAGGTGAGCCGGCGAGAAAAGTGCCGTAGTAAGGCGGTCGCTATTAGGGTCCGCTTTGGCTCGTTGGCAGCCGCTTAGCGGACCATCCGCTTACGGCCATTTGGAGACACTCATTCGATCCTTTGAGGACCAGCAAGCCGGCAGCTGTTGGCGGTGGTAGTTAGCCGGCGATATGGGCGACGTAGTCCCGATAAGACCGCAGCGGCCGGCCCAGCAGGGCGGTCAGCCGTTCGACGTCACCGGCCTCCGGAACCATGTCGTCGGTGATAAAGCGCTCCGCCATTAGGCGCATGTCGAGCGCCATCCAGCTTGGCATGAAGGCCCGGAGGTTCTGCTCGCACCCGGCGGTGTCGTCGCCCGGATAGGTAATCGGGCGTCCTAGAACGTCGGACCAGACGGCGGGCCGGCGTGACTAGATGGAGCGCTGCTTGTTGCTGCCAATTGCACTTCTTTACGCAACTTAAATGACCTTCATCGCGTTGGAAGCGACCGAGCTTACCGGAGTTTTCAGTGATCGACTTGAACGAGAAGGCGTGCCTCGGTGTCGCCGGGCTGGACGATATTACGAAGGGCGGACTGGCCCGTGGCCGACTGTTCCTTTTGGAGGGCAGCCCCGGCACGGGTAAGACGACGATCGCCACTCAGTTTCTGATGGCTGGCGCCGACGCAGGCGAGAGCTCGCTATACATCACATTGTCTGAGACAGAAGACGAATTGCGCGCCGGCGCCGCTTCGCACGGCTGGGATTTAAATGGGGTCGAGATTTTCGAGCTCGTACCGCCCGAGAGTCTGCTTGACGAGGAGCAGCAGCAAAGCCTGCTCTACTCCTCAGATCTTGAGCTGGGCGAAACCACAAGGCGCATATTTCAGGCTTTCGAAAAATCAAAGCCGCAACGGGTGGTGCTCGATAGTCTTTCGGAGATCAGACTCCTCGCTCAATCTTCGCTTCGTTACCGGCGGCAGATTTTAGCGCTGAAGCACTATTTTGCGCGGTCCGGAGCAACAGTGCTGATGCTCGACGACCTGTCCAGCGAAGCCAATGACCGAACCATGCACAGCGTTGCCCACGGCGTCATTCGGCTCGAGGAGCTTTCGCCGGAATATGGAGCCGAGCGCCGGCGGCTGCGGGTCGTCAAATATCGCGGGCAGCGATACCGTGGCGGCTACCATGACTTCGTGATTGCCACCGGCGGAATCCGAGTATTTCCTCGTCTGGTATCGGCCGAGCATCGGAAAGAATTTAAACGCGAGGTGCTGCCGACCGAATCCGCGCAGCTTAATGCTTTGCTCGGCGGCGGAGTGGAGCGGGGCTCCAGTGTCCTCGTCCTCGGTCCGGCGGGTACCGGCAAGTCCCTACTCGCACTGACATTCGTAGCCGGGGCGGTCAGCCGAGGTGAAAAGGCCGCAATGTTTGTCTTCGATGAAGAATTGGGGTTGTTGTTCGAGCGAGCCAAAGGCCTGGGCATTGATATTTCAGCGATGGTCGACAGTGGCAAGCTGACGATCGAACAAATCGACGCAGCAGAGATGACGCCCGGGGAGCTATCGGCACTGGTTCGCCGCTGCGTCGAGGAACATCGCGCGCAAACGGTCGTGATCGATAGCCTGAATGGCTATCAGGCAGCGATGCCGGAAGAGCAGGCATTGATTCTCCACATGCACGAGCTGCTTCAATATCTGAATCGCCAAGGTGCCTCGACATTCTTGACCGTTGCGCAGCATGGGCTGGTTGGAGATATGAAGGCACCGGTCGACGTTACCTACCTAGCCGATACAGTCATCCTGCTGAGGTATTTCGAGGCGTTAGGACGCGTCAGACGAGCGATGTCCGTTATCAAAAAGCGTACTGGCGCCCATGAGGACACGATAAGGGAATACCGGATCGACGGTCGCGGCATAACGCTCGGTGAGCCGCTGTTTGAGTTCCAGGGAGTTCTTCGCGGCGTTCCGGAGCTCGTTGGCGAAACTCAAGAGCTCCTGGAATCTCCTGCTCAGTGATTCCACATCTATCAGAGCGAGCTCTAATTCTAGCACCGCAAGGTCGCGATGCAGCTGTCGCACTAGCAATGCTCAAGGAAGCTGGAATGCGGGCTGCGATCGTCCTCGACGTTCACCAACTGGTGGCGGAGCTTGTTGCGGGGGCAGGCTTCGGCCTGCTGACCGAAGAAGCGCTCTCGGGCGCCGACCTTAAGCCGCTGGCAGATTGGCTTGTGGGTCAGCCGGAGTGGTCGGACTTCCCGTTTGTCCTGATCACCCAACGTGGGGGCGGGCTGGAGCGCAACCCGTCGGCCAAGCGATATCTAGACCTCCTCGGCAACGTCACATTTCTCGAACGCCCTTTCCACCCGACGACGCTTGTCAGCCTGGCGCAATCGGCGGTTCGCGGCAGGAGGCGGCAATATGACGCGCGGGCTCGCCTGGACGAGCTCCACGAGTTGGCAACTGACCTAGAGCGGAGGGTCGAGCAGCGGACCGCGGAGCACGAAGTCGCCATGGCCCAATTGCACGAGGCCCAGAAGCTCGAAACCCTCGGTCAGCTCACCGGTGGGGTCGCCCATGATTTCAATAATCTTCTGACCCCGATCATGGGCGCCCTCGATCTGGTCAACCGCATCTACGGAAGCAAGGATGAACGGGCCGGTCGGCTGCTTTCCAATGCATTACAGGCCGCGGATCGCGCCAAAACCCTGGTGCAAAGACTGTTGGGGTTTGCTCGTCGCCAAGCGCTCCAGACCCAATCGGTCGATCCGGCCCAGCTTCTTGCGGGGATGCGCGATCTAATAGCCAGCTCGGTCGGCCCCACGATCGAGCTTCATCTTAGATGCGAGCCGGGAGTTTCGCCGGCCCTCGTCGATCCTAATCAGCTCGAACTGGCTATCCTTAATCTCTGTGTCAACGCGCGTGACGCTATGCCAGAGGGAGGCGGCCTCACCATCCTTGCTGAGGAGGTTGCGATTGGCCCCGGCACAGACCCAAGTCTGCATCCTGGCCTCTATATACGCATATCCGTGATCGATGCCGGGTGCGGCATGGATGCCGAGACACTGGCCCACGCGGTCGAGCCATTCTATTCGACGAAGGAAGTGGGGCGCGGGACGGGTCTGGGGTTGTCGATGGTGCATGGCTTGGCCGGGCAATTGGGCGGTGGGTTTTCCCTTTCGAGTGAAATCGGCAGAGGGACCAGGGCAGACCTCTATTTGCCCGTCGCGGAAGAAGCCGCATCGAATACGTTCGGGAGATCCGAAGCGCCTGCGCCAGTTTCCTGTCGACCATTGTCGATCATGCTGGTCGACGATGAGCCGCTGGTAAGGATCGGGACGGCCGAGATGATCCGTGATCTTGGCCATCAAGTGAGGGAGGCATCAGGTGGATTCGAGGCGCTAGCGATCCTTGGAGAAGGGCATCATTTCGACGCGATAATCACCGACTTCAAAATGCCAGGAATGGACGGAGGAGAACTTGCCGGAAAAATTCGCGAGGTCCTGCCGCACATGCCCATTTTACTGATTACGGGGTACACCGGCAGCGACGAGGACGTCGCTGGCCTCCCGCGCCTGTCAAAGCCCTTCGGGCAGAAAAAGATCGCGACTGCGCTGGCCCAGTTGTTGGGCAGCGACGAAAACATTATCGAATTTCCGGCGAGGAGGCCGACAAAGACAAATTAAATGGCCGAAATAGACCATCCCCTACCATAACCAGCCAGTCCGCTATCGGCCACGAGCCGCCGCTCCCTCGGTCGCCTGGGGCGCTAAACGATTAGCGGGCCACGCTGGTCGTAGGCGGACGCCAGCTCACCTGCGGCGCTGGATATATCAGGATGCGATTTCCTGTGCTACGCAGTCCGCCCGGTCGAGCGGCGGTGGAGCGGCGGCGAGTAGCTTGAGGCGGGGTGTCAATTCCGACAGCCGCCGGACGTAGGCATCGGTGAACACGCTCGCGCAGGCCCGATTGAGGTGCGACCATTCGGGCAAGGTGAGGTCCTGTGCGCGCACAAGTTCATCCGCATGAACACCGACGCTTTGTGTGTTGCGCAGCAGATGATCCCATCCTTTCGATTTGGGCACTTGCGCTTCCTCGTTGACGCGCAGCTCCGGCGATGAGGGCGGACGCACGAACACCACCTCGCCGCCGCGCGAGCGAATTTTGTCGACCGCGCTTTTGGCCCTCACATGGCCTTGGGCAATCAGCTCCGGTGTGTACGGAAATTTCTCCTTGAAACCCTTCCATGCCCAGCGGGTCCGCGCCCGATACTTGGGATCATATTCCACCCGCGGCCAAAGCCATGTGGCCCGTTCCTCGCCAACTTCCGATACTTTCCAGATGTCGTGCCTGGGTCCCTCTACGCCAGCGCGAAAATCCGGATCCAGCCGGTGGGCGGTGACGCTTAGGCGGTGGTTGGAATCGAGAAACGCCAGGCGCCGCTGCAGCATATGGTCGATTTCGATCCCGATGCGGCCGGACGGCGAGGTGAAATCTCCGCGCCGCCGGACATATTCGCCATAGCCGTCGAACGGCTGGAAGAACATGGTGTCTGCCAATCCGACGATTAGCAGCCCGCGGAAATTCTCGTTGCCTGCGGCGTCCTCCAGCAGGGTGAGCGGGCTGGTGCCATGGATTGCAAGTTGAACAGGGCGGGTTCCGGTGAGCGCCTCGAACCGGTCAAGGTCGGTATCAAACAGGATACGCGAATCCCCGACGATCGCGACCTTGGCCGACTCCGAACGGATGCGCTCCTTGACCCAGGCGACTTCGCTATTGTCGAGATCGCCCGCATGCAATCCGATCCGCCTGGCATTCACTTCCAGCGCAACCACGCTGATGATGATGGCAGCTGCGACGCCAATCAGGATACGGCCCCATGGCTGCTTGGGGATATCCCGCGTTGGCACTGGCTGCGCCTGTCCCGGCCGATCGGACGCGGTGAGCCGAAGTCCCGCCGGCAGCGCGCCCTCGCGCTGGACAATGCCCTTCGGAGGTTCAGAACTGGAAGTAGATGAAGGCACTGCCCTTCCCCTGTTCCGCTACGACCGCCACGGCCATGACCGCGAGCAGTCCGCCCACCACCCAGGCTGGAGTGCGCTCGATCGCAATCTCGATCGTCTTGTCACGCATCGCCCAATGCGTCCCGACGATGCCCCCCACGATGACCAGCGCGTAAAGCATGGGCAGCAGAGCGATCATCGGCACCGGGTTGCTGGCGAGACCGGCCATTGATGCCAGCATGTTCGAGGCAACCGTGAAATCCTTGGCCCGAAAGAACACCCAGGTGATGTTCACCAGCAGATAGGTCAGCATCCCCAGGGCGACGATCGCGGCAGGGCCGGGCTTCCATCCGGCGAACCGGCCTCTGAGCCAGCGTTCGATCGCCAAATACAGGCCGTGCAGTCCGCCCCAGACCACGAAGGTCCATGCCGCCCCATGCCATAACCCCCCGAGAAGCATGGTACCCATCAGGGCCGTGTAAGTGCGTGCAGGTCCGTGTCTGTTGCCCCCAAGAGGGATGTAAAGATAGTCGCGGAGCCAGCTCGATAACGTAATATGCCATCGCCGCCAGAAATCGGAGAAGCCGACCGCAGCGTAGGGGAAACGGAAATTGTCGGGCATGGCGAAGCCGAGGCCCATCGCAACGCCGATTGCGGTGGTCGAATAGCCCGCAAAGTCGCAGAAAATCTGACCGCTGAACGCCAGCGTAGCAACCCAGGCATCAATCAGAGTTGGGACACCCTCCCGCGCATCATAGACCTGCTCGACGACGGGAGCGAGGAAGCCATCGGCAAGCACGACCTTCTGGAATAGGCCGAGAATGATCAGCGCGAAACCGAAATAGAGCTGGTGCGCCGTCGCTCTGCGAGGCTCCGCGAACTGCGGCACGAGTTCGGTCGGGCGCATAATCGGCCCGGCAACCAGGTGCGGGAAGAAGGTGACGAACAGCGCGTAGTCGAGGAAATGTTTCGCCGGCTTGGCACGCCGCAGGTAAACGTCGAGCGTGTAGGACAGGGTGGCAAAGGTGTAGAAGCTGATGCCGACGGGAAGGATTATGTTCCATTCAGGCGGTTGATAGTCGATGCCGACCGACGCGGCGAAGGCAACGAAATTCTGCAGCAGGAACTCGCCATATTTGAAGTAGCCGAGCATGCCGAGGTTCACGACCACCGAGATGATCATCCAGCCACGACGGGTTGACTGCCTTTCAGAGCGAACCATCGCCTGAGCGGCCCACCAGTCGACCAGGGTCGAGATCCAGAGCAGGATCACGAATGGCGGGTTCCACGCCGCATAGAATAGATAGGAGGCGAGCAGCAGATTGATCTTCTTCTGGTGCCAGGAGAAGAAGGGCGAATAGTGCAACGCCAGCACCGCCGCGAAGAAGGCAACGAAGGTTAGCGAATTGAAGATCATTGCGCGTTATCAGCGCGCTCAGCTGCCCCGCCCATTGTTGTAAGCCCCCACCAGCTCACGCGTCAGCGGCCCGCGAAACTCAGCGGCATGACCCTCGAAAGTTCGCACGATCAAGCATTTGGCGCAAGCTGGAGCAGATGAGCGGGTCGGCAAAGGCTTGGGTAGGACTGCCGGGCTCTGCAGAAGAAATGCCCGGAATGGATCATGGCGGCCGCTAAACGGACAGTCAGCTAACGGCCAGATTGCGCGGCTCGATCGCTCTGGCGATTGTCCGATCAAGTTTCCGTGCGTGCCACTACAGCGCATCTGCCTGTGGGACGGAATGTGGGCCCGTTTTCGAACTGGCTCTAGAAAAGCGCAGAAATCGGGGAAATTTTGTGCTTGAATGGTGGAGCCGAGGGGGATCGAACCCCTGACCTTCGCAATGCCATTGCGACGCTCTCCCAGCTGAGCTACGGCCCCGTGCCTGATCCTGGTGGGACGCGCCTTTAGGGGATGCTTTCCAGTCCGACAACGGGAAATTTTGCCACCGGCGCGCTTTTCTTTAGGCTTCTTCGTCTTCGTCGCCGGTCGCGACGCCCAGGTCTTCGTCGCCGGTCGCCAGGTCGACTTCCTCGTCGGCGCTGGGCTCTTCATCCTCGTCGGGAACCAGCTCCTCGGCGGCCAGATCGTCGTCTTCCTTGACCTTCTCCGGCTGGGCCGCTTCGAACGGCAGTGGTTGCTTGGACTTCAGCACCGGCTCGGGCAGCCAGGCATTGCCGCAGTTGATGCAGGTGACCGGTTCGTCCTTGGTCAGGTCGTAGAAGCGGGTTGAGCATTTGGGGCAAGTGCGCTTGGTGCCCCATTCGGGTTTGACCATCGGGCCATTTCTCCATGTCGTAGGTGGCGGGCGGGAATGGCGCCGCCGCGATTGGCGGGCGCCTTGCCATAGCGCAAAGCCCCTGTCAAAGCGCCGCAACATGTCCGCTGCTGAACGTCCCCTGCTGATCGCCGTCGACGGCCCCGCGGCCAGCGGCAAGGGCACCATCGCCAAGGCGCTGGCCCGCCATTGCGGCCTGCCGCACATGGACACCGGCCTGCTCTATCGCTCGGTCGCGCTCAGCATGTTCCGCTTCGGCGGCGATCCGGGCAGCGAGTTCGAGGCGCTCCGCGCCTGCGAAGGGCTGGCCCAGGTCGACCCGGGTGATCCGGAATTGCGAAGCGAGGCGGTCGGCTCGATCGCCAGCCGGATCTCCGCCTACCCGGGAGTCCGCGCCGCGCTGCTCGACCGGCAGCGGCATTTCGCCGCCCAGCCGTCGGGCGCAGTGCTCGACGGCCGCGACATCGGCACGGTGATCGCGCCGGACGCCATAGTGAAGCTGTTCGTCACCGCCTCGCCCGAAGTGCGCGCCCAGCGCCGCGTGCGCGAGCTGCTCGAGCGCGGCATGCCGGCCCATTATGATGATGTGCTGATAGACATCCGCGCGCGGGACGTGCGCGACGCGGGCCGCGAGGCGGCGCCGCTGGTTCAGGCCGAGGATGCGGAGCTGCTCGACACCAGCGAGATGGACATCGACCAGGCGATCGCCGCGGCGATCGAGCTGGTCGAGCAGAAGCTAGCGCACCACTGAGAAGCGCACGCTTCGGTTCACCGGATCGGCGCCGTCGAGGCGAACCGTCAGATCGTCCCCGGCCTGCAGCCCGTCGGCCTTGAGCCGGGCCACCACCGGCGGCGCGCACAGCTGGATCCGCGCGCCGCGCTGGTCGGTGTCGGTCACTACTGCCTCGAACGTCTCGCCCTCGCGGCCGACCAGGGTGACGGCCTCGGCCAGGTCGATCACCGCGCGCGCGATCTGCCCGCCCAGGCCGTCCGCCTGCTGCATGACCTTCGGCAGCCGTTCGAACGCTGCCGTGACCGGCTCCGGCACCGTCCTGCCGTTGGCCACGGCCAGCGCAGCCTCGACCACGAAGCGGTCGGCCAGCCGGCGCAGCGGCGCGGTAGCGTGGGCATAGCTCGCGGCGACGGCCGAATGCCACGGCTTCACGCCGTCGCGGTAAGGCTCGTAACCGGCGCCCTGGCCGGCGCGGCGGATGGCCAGCATCAGCGGCGCTTCCGCGGGCCTGGCGGGGTCGAGGCGGCGCTCGAGCTGCTGCAGGCTTTCCGCCTTGGGCCATTCGACACCAAGCGCCTTGGCCGTATTGCGCAGCCGCCGCACCGCCCATTCCTGCGGCTCGGCCATGGTCCGGAACAGGCCGGTCCGCGCCTCGTACAGCGCCTTCGCCACGGCCAGGTTGGCGGCCAGCGACAGGGCTGCATTCTTCTCTTCCGCCCAGCTTTGCGGCCTGAGCTGCAGGCGAAAGCAGCCATTTTCGCGCACCACTTCCTGCTCGGGCGGCTCGACCCGCGCCGCGCCGCGCGCCCGCTCCGCCGCCGCGATCCGCCGCGAAAGCTCGGCGAAACCGGCCGGAAGATCTTCCTCGCGGACCGTCTCATAAGCCAACTTGGCCCGGCTGCGGATGCGCGCCCTTTCCGCGCCGTCCAGCCGCGCCTCACCCGCCGGATCGACGCGCACGGTGAAGACCACCGCCGGCCGCTCCCCGTCGGGCAGCAGGCTGGCCGCGCCGTCGCTCAGCACCGGCGGATAGAGCGGCACCTTGCCGTCGGGCAGATATTGCGACGTGCCGCGCAACCAGGCTTCATCATCCATCGCCCCGCCGTCGGGCACGAACCAGCCGACATCGGCGATGGCATAGTGGAGCAGCATATCACCGCCCGCCGCTTCGATGGCGAACGCCTGGTCGAGGTCGCGCGAGTTCGCAGGGTCGAGCGTGACGAAGGGTAGCGCAGTGCGGTCGGCATGCCCGTCGATGCCCCGCCGCGCCGCCGTTTCGGCCTCGGCTTCGGCTGCTGGCGGAAAGGCCGACGGTAGCTGGAACTGCGTCCGGATCGCGGCCAGCCCCTCGCTCAGCAGGCAATTAGGATCGCGGACCGTGCGCAACGGCTAGAGCCAGCAGGCAGGATGAACGGTCATCCGCGCGTCCTAGCGTCATTCACCAGGAAAACGACATAGC